>NZ_DAMDAY010000079.1:0-3373 GCF_032093475.1 Lysinibacillus sp.
AAATTGGTATATGAACCATTTTGGATGAATGATCCTCATGGTCTTTTTTAATATATTGAAAACCTATACAGGCAGCTACTACTATCGAGGTAATTTGTGCAAATGGATGCAACCATGTCAACACAATTACAAGTGCCAACAAGGCAATCAACCAATGCAATGTGGTAGAAAGTATTTTTTTGCTCATATCAAAAATAGCCTGCGCCACAATCGCCACTGCCACTAACTTCAAACCATGTATCCAATCCATTTTCAGTTCTGTCAAAATGGACAGATAAGCAAATACCATGAGTATTAATACTGAGGGTAATGTAAAACCAACAAATGATAGAAGGCTCCCTAATAGCCCACCTCTTATTAAACCGATCCCCATCCCCACCTGACTGGATGCGGGACCAGGTAAAAATTGACTTAATATGACAAGTTGACTATAGTCATGCGCAGACAGCCATTTCCTTTTTTGCACATATTCCTGTTGAAAATAGCCTAAATGAGCTGTTGGCCCTCCAAACGAGGTACAGCCTAATTTTAAAGAAACCCAAAATATCTCCCATAGCGTTCGCAAACTCTCAACTACTTTCCCTGTCTTTTCTTTCATTTTACATGGAAAGCAGATCCTTTCATTTTAAAAGTTTGTAAATTTTACTTACAGGCTAATCTTCCTTTATTTTAATGGCAGAACCAACTTTTTGACCTTCTTTATCGACTGGGATTAATTGATAATTCCCCTCTGTTAAATAGAGAGCATCCACACGGCTCCCCCACTTTGTACGCTCTTTATTTAATGGATAGGGTGTTTCAAAGCGCCACGATTGCCCTGCTTTTGATTGGATTTTAAAGTATAAAGTGTCATTTATTATACTCTTTTCAGACTGAAAATAAATTGTGGTCGAAATAGGTGTTGAAACGACTCTGTCAATCGTTATTTCCTGTTGATCGACATGCTCGATTTTTTTTCCTATAGAAAAGACTTGCCGATCTTCTTGTAATTGTTCCTGAGATGCCTCTATTTGAAATTCCCACGGCTTGTCAATTGGTGTTTCTACATTCCAATCTTTATACCGAATAACTAATTCTAATTGTTCATCAGACGGAAAATCATCCATTTTAATGCTATTGTATATTGTATAAACGTGTGCAGATTTTGCTATGGACTGTCCACCATTACGAACCATATAATCTTGACCATTGACAAGTATTTGCGGGAAGAAGAATACTTGATGATCAGGCGCAAACTCTTTTACAGGCTCGAAGGTTGCATTTAACAAAATTTGATTATCATCAATAATCACTTCATTTAACGTTAAACGACCTAAGCTATTGGTAGCTGTCTTACCTACTTCTGTTTTGTAGGCTTCAAAGTCAACATCTTTATCCCAACATAAATACAGCACAAACCCACTAACCATCATCAATAAAAGAAATACAACTATACTCCTACTCCATTTTTTTCGTCCTCGATTTTCCTTATCCAAATCAACAACTCGAAGTATATCATCGGACAACATGTACACCTCATTTTTTTATAATCGTTATGTTTCATTGTAGTTTGTCTCGATGCATTATATAACCTTGATTTACCGGAAGGATGGATAAATTCATATGTAAAAGGAATTATTACATTCCTTTATTTGAATGACGGACTTTATTTGCTTCCTGCATTAAATAGTCCACAAAGACATCATCTCTTACTAGCCATGCTTGGTAATTCCGTTTCAAAAACCACTCTGCTTCATTAAAACTTGAAAAAATTTGCTCTAAGGGTGTTCGATTTTTTTCTATTACCCAGTCTATTTCATTATTTGTATATAGTAGAAACACTTCATCTTCAAGGTTTTTATAAAATGTTCCAAATGATGTTCCTTTGATGTTATAGCGATTTCTTTTTGCATCCTCTGGAATAGGCTCTATATGAAATGTTTCTAACACAAACTGTTTATAGGCTTCCACTGTTAAAGAGCAACCGGCAGCCTTTTGATGCCCACCACCACCATATTGGGCTGCGATGGAGGATACATCAATATGGTCATGAATCGTCCGAAATGAGATTTTTTTACTTCCCATATTCATCATGGCAATATAATCAAGATGAACATTTTCTTTTCCTAATTCATTGCCAAGCTCAGAATGGTACGATTCCGCATAGACAATGCCAGCATAAAATTCGCCCAAATTTGTTTGGACAAGCTCTCGTTTCTTACGTCGAATATAACGCTCTATTTTTTCTTCTTCCATACTTAAAATTTTCTTTTCGAATTCATCAAAATCAAAGTGATTATTTGTTTTTAAACGATCAAGCATTTTCTCTTCAAACTCTTCAATAGACACTAAAAAAAAGAGGGCATTTAACCGTTGTGCTTGAAAATTCCCATTCTTTTCCCATTCCCAAGTATCGTACTGCCTTACTAACTCTACAAACTCTGAAATGGCCTCTGTTTTTTCTAATAGTCCATGGGTCACAAGGTATTGATAAAATAATGAAGTAGCTGATGTTAAGCCTTGCTCATCTTCAATTAAAACCTTTCCCCATTCATATTGATTTAAGTGAAGAGCTGTTTTATGATGGTCCAGCAATTGCACATTACCAGTGGCTTGGTAATAATCCTGAATCCTTTTTTCATTTTTTTCATTTGGAGAAAGATCGGTAATAAACAAAAACGTTTTCTGTTGGTCATTCTCCAAAAAGAACTCTATTTCACGGTCAAGTGCCGTAATGGAATTGTAGCGTATCTTCACTTTATCATTAAACGCAAGCTTCGCTAAAATTCCACAACCTACTCCATCTAAATCGTTATGTGATAATAGTTTATACATCTCCTCACCTCAAACGTAGTATGCTTAATTTTTTGGTATTCAAACAAAAGAAGATGAAACTTCGTTGTGATCGCATTTGAGATGACATACATTTAAACAATAACCGTCATGATGAAAGAAAGGAGTTTGTCAATGAAACGGAGACTAACTTATACCGGAATGGGGATTTTATTCATCATTGCTTTAACATTTGCTGCCTATAAATTAATGAATGCTCGTGATTATCAATTGTTTGGTAATATTACCTCACATGTTATAACAGAGGAAAAGGTTGTTGCCTTAACCTTTGATGATGGACCTACTAAAAATACTAGTGCCATTCTCGCGTTACTTGACAGTTACCAAGTAAAAGCCACATTTTTTCTAATTGGGGATGACATTGAGGAAAATCCAGAAGAGGCTAAAAAAATTGTGGAAGCTGGACATCAAATTGGCAATCATACGTATTCACACAAGCGTATGGTATTAAAAAGCCCTTCCTTTATTAAAAATGAAATAGAAAAAAACGATGCGCTTATTGCTAGTATTGGTTACCAAAAAACACCTGTCGTAAGACCAC
>NZ_DAMDAY010000079.1:3383-4844 GCF_032093475.1 Lysinibacillus sp.
AGACCACCGTATGGTAAAAAATTATTTGGATTGCCTTACTACTTAAATAAACATCAACGCAAGACGATTACTTGGAACTTAGAACCCGATACATTTTTTACAAACGCAGAAGACAAAATTAACTATGTAACTGAAAATATTCAACCAGGATCTATCATTTTAATGCACCCGATGTATGATCCTACTGACAATGAATTGCAGGCAACAGAAGGAATGTTGCAAGCTCTTAGTAATGATGGATATACATTTGTTACAGTAGATGAACTTCTACAATTTCAGCAATAAACATACAGTTACTTCGGGTCTGTACTACTCTCCGTGCAGACTCAAGTTAGTTAGAAAGTATCACCTTTTCAATCTTTATATATAACATCAACATTATAAATTATATAACTTCACACCTCCCCTTTAATCAACATTTTGTACACCTTCATCAGCTATTATCTCTACACAGAACAACAATGTATTTTATACCAACGAAAGTAAGACTTTTCAGAAATGTTAATAAATATTTTTTCAGTAAAATATAATAACCAACTCTGCTAAAATATGCTATTATACCATTAGTATAAGGTCCTATTTTTATTAAGTTAAAAATAGAGGAAATATGAACTAAAAAAGGATGATGATGATGCACAATATCCAACAATTATTCCAGAGCGAAGATGGAAATATTCAACAAAGAGAGAATTTTTTATCCCTATTAGAGAAAATTGTTTCCTCATTAGATGAATTAAAGAATCCTAATAAAACTACACTTGGTCCAATGAAAGAACGCTCTGCTAATTTTTACCAAGAAATAATGCAGGACCATCAAGTACCAACAACAGGTGTTGGGCTCGATCAAGTAGTAGATGAATTAACACAATTAATGCAAGGACATCCCTATCATACACGTAACTTTGTTACCAATGTTTTACCGATGGCAAGTATCCCAGGTGTATTAGGCCAGTTTACAAATGCCCTATTGAACGGCAATAACTTATGGGATGTTTACGGTCCAGCTGCTGCTGAGTGTGAAGTAAAAGTAGTATCGATGATGTCAAAATTAGTAGGCTATGATTATACAAAGAGCTTTGGCTATACTACATGGGGCGGTCAAGGTGCGGTATTCAGCGGATTACGTCTTGCTATTGCAAAACAATTCCCACATGCAAAGGAAGACGGTGTACCAAATAACTTATATTGCTTTGCTTCAGAAAATGCCCATTATAGCCTATTAAAATCTGTAGAAGCAGTAGGCATCGGTAGTAAACATTTAGTACGTGTAAAAGCAGGCAAAGATCATGCTATGGATGTGGAAGACCTACGTGCTCGTATGACAGAAGTTATCGAAAATGGCGGTATTCCTGTCTATGTAGTAGCAACTACAGGTGCAACAGATCAATTTGGGATTGATGATGTACAAGCCATCAAAGAAGTCACAACAACGCTTGAGAAGAAATATAATTTACAGCCAGT
>NZ_DAMDAY010000079.1:4854-16515 GCF_032093475.1 Lysinibacillus sp.
TACATATTCATGCGGATTCAGCGTTAGGTGGATTTTATGCTTTTTTCAATGATTATGATTTCAAGAATAACCCACTACAATTTGAAGAGGAAGTATTACAAGGTTTATCACAAATCCATAAACGTATGCAGCATTTAGCTATTGCAGATAGCCTGTGCTTCGACTTCCAAAAGCTTGGACAAACACCTTATTTAACAAGCTTATTCTTAGTTAAAGATGGTAAAAGCTTGCAATTATTAGATATTGAGGACTTCGATACGCCATATGTCGGGAATCGTGGTTATGGCTCTTATCATACTGGCTATACATTAGAATGTTCTCGTATGGGTAGCTCTATTGCTATTTTCGCTGCATTACAAGCGTTCGGTAAAGAAGGCTATCAACAATTACTAGCTAATTATGTACGAGTGAATTTAGCTTTCCGTGCTCAATTAGCTGAGAAAACACCAATGTTACAAGTGGTAAATGAAACGAATATCGGTCCTGTAACAGCTTTCCGTTTGTATCCAGACGGGTTGAATTGGCAAGCTGAACAAGCTGGTCATTATACACAAGATCAGATTGAACATATTAATGGTATCAACGCTTCATTCTTTGAAATTATTGGAGAAGGACGAGACGAAGTATTCTTTGGTGACACGACACGAGTTTGTACCGTTCATACAAGTGATACAACACAACATGTTCCAGTTGCAGCGGCGAAATTCTTCTCTATTTCACCTTATACAGAAACAGCTCATATTCCAGATATGATTCATTTCTTACAGCAAAAGCTTAACGTACTGGAGGCGTCTCACATTGCGTATCGTCACTAAATTTAAGAGCTCTTTACTCTATAAATATATAGCCAGTTTCACTATTCCAATAGCGATTATCTCTTTGCTATTTAGTGTTGTATTATTTGTAGCTTCTTATCGGATTATCGACAATTTTGTGATTAAACAATTCGAATCTACTTTAGAGATTACATCCAATACGATTTTTGAAGATATTGAGAAAAATGACGTCAAAGCAGCGGATAACGGTAGTCCTGACAAATATAAAAAAGTATTGGATCAATTGAACACAGTAGTTAAAAAGTATGATATTGAAAATGCCTATGTGCTTTCTAAAGCCAATGGTAAGGAGCATATTGTCGCTTTAAGTAATACCGATAATCATCAACAAGACTATGTGTTTAGTGAAGAAATGCATGAAGCCTTAAACTCTGGAACTAGTCAAACTAGTGAATTATACGAGGATGAATATGGAATCCATAAATCTATTTTTATCCCATTTAAAGATACTGATATTATTTTCGGTTTAGATATGGATGCCTCTTTCATCTCTGAACTTCAAACGGAAACACTATGGATTTGTATTGTTCTTACCGTTATATTTATTATTTTTGGGGTGATCGTTGCTTACTTTATTAGTGTAGGTATTACGAAGCCAATCAAAAAAATGACTCGCTATGTCGGTCAAGTTGCACAAGGGGATTTAGCTGTCGAACCTCTGCAAATAAAAGGTTCCAATGAAATTGCCCAGCTGTCTTCAGGGATAGAAAATATGACGGAAGATTTACGCTCATTGATTCATCAAATAGCTCAGAATGCTGAACAAGTGGCCGCCATGTCAGAAGAATTAACAGCAAGCTCTGAACAGACAAGTGCATCCATTCAGCAAATTACATCTTCTATGCAAGAGGTGGCAGTGGGCTCAGAAAAGCAAACTTCTTCGATTGAAGAAGTAGAAAGTCATATTACTACTATCTCAAGCAAAATGACAGAGGTTGTAAAAAGCGTCACTGATGTTACAGAAAAAGCATTTCACACTTCAGCAATCTCTGAAAAAGGAAATACGACGATTCAGGATGCTACAGAAAAAATGGCCGTTACATCTCAAGCCATTCAAGAGTCTGCAACTGTCGTAGAACGATTAAGCACATATACAAATGAAATCGGGGATATTGTAACATTGATTACCCAGATTACAGATCAAACAAACTTATTAGCTTTAAATGCATCGATTGAGGCAGCTCGTGCCGGTGAGCATGGTAAAGGCTTTGCCGTAGTGGCTGAGGAGGTACGTAAGCTAGCAGATCAATCTTTAGATGCAACAAACAGTATTCGTACACGTATCGAAACCATTAAAGAAGAAACCTCACAAGCAGTAAAATCAATGGCGATCAGCAGTAGTAATCTTGCTGAAAGCTCAGCTACATTTGATGCATCAGGAGAAGCATTCGCAGATATCAATAGTCAAATCACTGCATTGACGCAGGAAATGGATCATGTGAATACTATTATGTCCAACATCAATGAAGGCGTTAGCAGTATAGCTATTTCTGTAGAGCAAGTGGGCGTAGTAGCTATGCAAGCCTCAGGTAATATTCAAAACGTAGCGGCTGCCTCTGAAGAGCAATCAGCAAGTATTGAAGAAATAACCGCTTCTTCAAATAACTTAGCTGAAATGGCGCAACAGCTTCGTAATATTATTCAAAAATTCAAGTTATAAAATGAACAGATCCGCTATCCTTAATTATGGAATAGCGGATTTTTCCATCCATAAAAAAACTTCTACCGTAGTGGTAGAAGTTTAGGCAATAATACTCTTCACAACTTTAGAAATAACAGCGCCTTCTGCTTGGCCTGTAAGCAATGGTTTAGCAATTTTCATAGCCTCGCCCATGTTCATTCCTTTTCCAATACCAGCTGCCACTAATTTCTCAGCAATTTCTTCTTCTGTCAATTGCTTTGGTAAGAAAGATTTTAATAGAGTCAATTTGGCTTCTTCTTTTTCAATCAGGTCAGCTCTCCCAGCTGTTTGTGCGCCCTCTAAAGCTTGGTTGGTTTGCTTGACCTCACGATTAATAATGGCCATTTCTTCTTCAGCAGTTAATACCTCTCCCTTTTCCTTTTCAGCTGAATCTAATGCTGATTTTAAAAGAGATAGTACACCTTTCGCTAAAGTATCTTTCTCTTTCATTGCCGTTTTTAATTGTTCAAATACTTCCGTTTTTAACAATGATCTCACTCCTTCTAGCCATCTATATCAGAGAAGATTATATCATAAAACATCCTCAAGAATGACAATCATTGCCTCCATCAGTAAAATAAGCATCCTTGATAATGTAACTTCCCTTCTACTCATTGATGGAGTGGATTTCTTTCATTCTCGAGCGGGGTTGCTCTTCCTTTGAGCAGGTTCCTCCCATTTTCGAGCGGCTTTTCCCTTCCTTTGAGCGGTTTACCTCCCATTTCGAGCGGCTGGTCCCTTCCTTTGAGCGGTTTACCTCCCATTTCGAGCGGCTTTTCCCTTCCTTTGAGCGGGTTCCTCCCATTTTTCGAGGGGGTACCCCTCTGTGGAGATACCTTCCATTTTCAAGAGTAAAACATACACATTTGTAGCTCAAACAAAGGCCGCTACAAATGTGTTCGTTTGTTATTGATCGTTCGTCAAAAAAACTTTTCCTTTATTAGACGATTGAACAGCATCTATTGCCTTATGAATATCTAGTAATGGAAAATGGGTTTGCACCTTCATCATTTTTAACGAACCATTATGTACAAGATGAATGAGCTGTTGCATTGTTTGCTGCCATTTTTCTGTTGACGTTTGTCGCTGCCAATTTCTTAAATGAAACATCATAGCCTGTACTTTTGCTTGCTTCACAATGTTTGTCCAATTCACTTGTATGCCTGATAAAAGACCAATGGCTAGAAATTTTCCACTGGGCTTTACGCAGAAAGCAAGTTGATTGCCTGCTTCCCCTCCAATAGAATCAATTGCTGCATCGGCTCCTCTTCCCTTGGTTAATGCCATAACTGTTTCATATAAAGGCATTTGAGAAGTATCTATGACAAAGCTTGCTCCAAGCTGCTGTAATTCCTCAGTATGCCGTTGACTCCGTGTCACTGCGATAAGCTGAAAACCTAATAGTTTCGCAAATTGAGCATACATATGCCCGATAGCAGAGCCACATGCATTCACTAACAATACATCATTTTGCCGTAATTTGAGAACTTCTGTACAGGTCACCAAAGCTGTTAATGGATTAATATACATTTGTGCTGCAGTAAAATCATCCATTGCCGCAGGGAGAGCTACAGCAAATTCAGCATTGGTTTTCACCACTTCCTGCCAAGTTCCCTCTCCCCTGAGAGGCAATACTCTCTGTCCAATAAGCTTCAGACTAGCGAGCGGCCCAACCTCTTCTACAATCCCTACACCCTCATAGCCTGGGACTGTTGGTAAAGTGATTCTATGGGCATATTTCCCCCATATCGGTATTAAATCAGAAGGATTGATAGGTCTCGCTCGCATACGAACTAGGATTTCTTGACCTTGTGGAGGTAGGATCGTTTTATTTTCTATCCTTAACACCTCTTGAGGATTTCCAAATTCATAAATTTTAAGGCATTTTGCTTTCAACAACTCTAGCTCCTTTATTAAATATTTGACAACATTCTACGGAACAGCTACTTCTATAAAAATGTATACGACTCTATTGAATATTATAATAGCTTAATGGTTAGTTGACCTTTTTCATCCATATTTAATTGAACAGCTTCATTTATTTCTATACAGATCGGACTGACAATTGCTTTCTTACTCGAAAAATACCAAAGCCTCTCACTTGGCCCTAATAGAATATTAGCACCATCTTCATAGTTACCTAGAAAATTCAGGACATCTGGTTGAATGTCCTTGTTTTCTATAGACTTTATATCAAAGTTTTTTAACTTCCTCGCAACCATTAGAATGTCATCAGTCGTTAAATTAATTTCTCCGATATTTAACACATGCTCAACGGAAAAACTAGAGGAAGAATGTTTTTGATTCACCTCTTGTCTTGAAATAAATTCTATAATATTACCTTCAGGATCGTAAAAATAACAGGAGTAAGCCTTTAAAAATTCAAAATAGATTTCATCCTGCCCCTCTGAATGCAATAAGGCTACTCGCTCTTTTACCCAATTTTTTGCCTGTTGAAATAAATTACTAGGAATATTTAGTGCAAAATGATACTGCTTTTTAATACTTAATGGAGCTTTTTCAAAAGTCATCCTACTATCACCAACGGCTATTGTAAAATAGTCCTCTGTACTTACTAACAACACAAATCCTAACAGCTCACTATAAAATTGCTCCATTTTTTGTAGATCGTGAACAAAAAGTTTAGCCTTCGTAATCCTCATCTTTTAGCCCCCCTTTACTTTCTCTTACTATAACAAGCAGGTGGCTGAAAAGACTTCCTGCAAAAGAATGAAGTTCAGGTTTAGAAGCTATTTTTCCCATATTTGCTGTGGCTATTTCATTTTCTTCATACCACGTTAAATATATGCTTTTCTATCTATGATAGCTATGCACGATAATGGTAGTGGCTTATTACCGCTGTAGTTGCACCCCTTCTTTCTAGACTGAGCCAACTATTTTGTATATTTGCCTTAGTAAATTTTAGATTGCCTCTGTATCTGAAGAAATAGCCTCTGGAATTGAACAAGTGACTGCTACAACTTTTTAAAGGAACCACTTTCATCCTCATGATTCCTTTTCATTATCCTCTTTGGAGAAATTCCGCCAAACTGATTTTCTTTTTTTCATAGTCTGCACAAATATGCTGTAGCTCATTTTCTACTCTTAGGGCACCTGCTTCAACTCCCCTAAAAATCAATAGTGGAGGCTGTTCTAGAGCTATTCTTGCCTGTGCATAATCGCAAGATAATATTTTTTTAAGCAACAATAATGTCTTTATTTTATCCTGCCCATTACCTGTAATATACAGTTCATAGTACGTTGCACAGCTTGCTTCGGGCAAATCTTCCTCTAAACCAGGCGCAGTTAGTACACTCTCCAGGAACATCAGTAAATTATCATAAGCCAGTGTAAAATCCCAGCTACCTGTTCCATGATGCGCGGTAAAAATAGCGCTATCCCCTCTTGATAAATCGAGACAATAAGGGTCTCCCTCATCAGTTGCAATGACCAAAAAGTCGTCCGGCCAATCTAAAATTACCTCATTTGTCACTGGATTATAGTTGTAACCTTCCTGCCCTCGTAATAAATCTCTTGCTCCATAGATCTGTAAATTTATATAATCACCAGTACTCCATGTGACCCCCTCCACTACATAATGACTCAAAAAGTATACATATTCTTTAGGCAATGACCAACGGCTATCAACAAAAGAGCTAACATCTTCTTCGATATAATTATGAAAAACCATTGGATATGCTGATTCTTGCTTATGAGTCTCTTGGATAAAACTGCGCATTTGTTCAAGTACTGTATCTAGCTTTTTAAGTAAATCTATCAAAATCTATTCCCTCCCTTTAGTTGTTTTTTATTTTACCATATTCCATCATTAACCAATTAAGGAGAACATGTTATAATCATATAATAGACTTATATTAGGCATATTTAGGACAAAACTAACGGACGGAGCAATCGCGCTACCCTTTACTATGCATTAGGTTACAGCTTGCACTTGATTGATTAACGCTGTATAGGCAGTTATGAATCATTTACTAGAAATTGACGTTGAACGAGCTTACCTTGTTCTAACAAAATTTAGAAGGGGCAAATAAACTTGAAATTACTTTTGAGACGTCCACAACAATCGGACATACAGGCGTTACACCAATTCTTTTTCCATGTTATTCAGGATACTTATGCAAAAGAAGGGATTGCGGAGCTAGTGGATGATCAACAGCATGAATGGGAATTGAAAAAAAAGTATGTAGCAATGGACCTAGAGAGCCGCGGCGAAAAAAGATTTTTTTGGCTAGCTGTTGACGAAGAGTCAAATAAAATAATAGGTACCATCGAATGTGGAGAAGCCAACGAGATCATTCAACAAACAATCAAAGAAGATTTATCCTATTGTCTTGAAATCGGTACCGTTTTTGTTCATCCAGACTACCAAAATCGTGGTATTGGGACATTGCTTGTACAAAAAATACTAACAACGTTGGAAAAACAAAAGAAATCTAGCTTTTGTTTAGATAGTGGATACAAACAAGCACAAATCATCTGGCAGAAAAAGTTTGGACAGCCTGACTTTATACTTGAACATTTTTGGGGAACAAATAATCACCATATGATTTGGAAGCGAGCATTACCATTCCAACTTTAAGGAGTAAAAATATGTCCTATCATATTACACAAGAAATACATCAAAAAAACAAAATGTTTGTCAATAACATGCTTTATGAATATAATGTAAAACACTTTCCAACAGATTTACAGGGCCGCTATCAGGAAATTAATTTATTTCTAACTGATAATGCTGGTCAAGTTTTTGGAGGCCTTCTAGGAGAAATTTGCTGGAACTGGTTAGAGATCCATACGCTGATGGTTGACGAAAAGCTTCGTGGCCAAGGGTATGGATCAACATTATTGAAAACAATTGAACAAATGGCTTGGGACAATCAGTGCGATTTCATTAAAGTAGACACACTTAGTTTTCAAGCGTTAACATTTTATGAAAATCATGATTATGAAATTTATGGAACTCTCGATAATGTTGGAAGAGATTTTAAACATTATTATTTAAAAAAGACTTTACGACAGAATCTTGAAACATAGGAAACAAAATTAATAAATGTGTGTATCATCTATGTATTTTCTATTTTAGTATTCGGTAGGAGCATTTTAAAAAGTAAGGACTAAATGCTTAATTGGTGACTATACTTATTATGTTTGGAGGGAAATGAAATGTTAAAATTCATTGATGATTTAGCCGGTGCGGTTTTCGATGTCTTTATGTTATTTTGTTATTTCTTTGCAGGCGTAATATTGGTAGGAGTCCCCATCTTTTTATTAGCTAAGTTTTTCCAACTGTTTCTCTAAATAAATTTTAAAAAGGAATCGAGAAGTCTACTCTCGATTCTTTTTTGTTTATTAAGCAATGCAAAATTATGGAAGGTATTTGTGCTACCGCTAGTTCCATTACTTGTTGTGTAGTAGATACAGGCATATCTGTGGAGGAATATTGTCATTGAGTTTCATAAACATAAATAGCCCTGTTCCCACTGCAACTGTGGATGGGAATGTTGCAGCTATTGCTACATGCTTTAGAGTTGCATACTTTTCATCACCTTCAAATCAATCACTGTTATCTGTATATTCATGAGCAGGTACAACCACTGATTTAATACGTTTCTTAAACATCTATATTCATCCTCTTATTGAATATCGTTAATTGTGTACACCGTGCACTTTAGCCCACCACAGGATGCTTCTAGCTGTTGCCTACGCGATTCTGTTGTGGTCAACCATACAAGGGTAATAACCTAATTGCTTGACAACGCTTGGTATAAGCTCTTTATACCATTTAATCTTTTCACGATACTCCTTCATGGTTTGAAAGTTATCGACTTCTAAAAAATGTTGAATTCCATTCCTTGAAAACATGCCGTCCACAATGATACTTGTAGTGCCATCTGATATTTTGACTTCACTCTTCCAGTCACTTGGACATTTTTAAAATAGCCAGAATTAATTTCGCATAATTGTGTGCTGTACATGGCCGCCTTTCTTAGGTACCTTGTCACAATCAACGTAATGAGCAGTCTAAAATGAAGTGCAAACCATTGATACAACAGCATTTCATATATGCCCACTTCAATACTCGAATGGCATTAATCAGGCATGGTATCGAGTATACAAATGGGCATAAAAATCACCGTACAATATACCCAACTTTGCGAGGTTCTTTTACTTTCTTATCAACAGTTTTATTAGCATCTGTGGAAGGTGGATGACAATAGCCTTTTAACACCCACCCCCTCTGAATAGACTGATGAAAAAGGAGGTATTAAATGCGTGATAATAATTCCATAAATTGTGGTTGTTCGTCAGCTAAAAACAATTGCAAAATCGGACCTTTTGAAGCTTTAGATGCCACATGTTCACCAGTACCTTCAGTTGCCTCAGGAATCTCAATCATCCCCTTCTCTTCCGGACCTTTTACTTCTTCTATATCTACAACTTCTGTGGGATTACCAAGTGGTATATCTTTAATCGGATTCGGAAGTGCTGTAAATGGATTAGCGTTACTACCCAATGGTGATATTGATCTAACTACTCAAGTGACAGAAGCTTTTTCTAACCCACAAGCAGGCAATATAACAACCATCTCTGCATCCTTTAGTTCTACTACTACTTTTCAACCTCAGATAGAAAGTACAATTAGAGCACAGATTTACCGTGCAGCTGCAGATAGCAATATTTTCTCTCCTACAAACGCATTTGTTGATTTAACCCCAATATCTACCCTATTTTCCGTAGCTAGGGGTCTTAAGAATGTTTCACCACCTGTATCTGTAGCAGCAGGTGATCTTTTATTAATGGTGTTTGCAGTCACTTCATCAGGAACTGTTACCATTATTGGTAATGCAATGGCAGGTATCACTATAGCTTTATAGATTTAAATAATCTCTCTCTGGCTATAGATAAGATTTATTAGGCTTCACTTTTGAACGTCCTACAGCCTTGTTAAATGCTCCTGTGAACACGGCTCTTAATGTACTAGCAATAGTTAATGTACCGTTCGCGATATCACGGATAATGTTAGCCAAAACGTCCTTAGCATTCACGAAATCACGTACATCGTTCATTTTTGTAGCTAAGATACATTTGTGAAGCTGGTCTTTCAATTCATCTTGTAATGGTAATGAGTGCATGAAATCGTAAAGCATCACTTGGTACTCGTTCATGTACTTCTTTTTCTTTAAACTGGAAATTATATAAAGGTGAGATTGTAAAATAATGATGAATGACCACGCTTATGGGTGATTTTATTATTGCATAAAAAAACAGGCCTCATATGAGTACCTGTCTTTATAAAATAGATTCTTGATTTCTTTCCGTTGTTCTAATGGTTGCTGTGTATGAGGTTTATCGGTTGACAGTACATCAAACGCAATAAAGGTTGCTGGAAGGGTTAAAGTAGCCTGTTCAATTTTGGAGGGATTCTCCATCCATCCATTTTAAATCGTAAATCCCGATGTTGATCGAAAGTGGACAACCAATAAAAACTGTCCAAAAAAGATTAGGACACAGCAGATCAGCAATTACTGAAGACCGCTATGTCCATTTAACACAGAAGATGGCGAGAGATGCTGCCGATATTTTTGATTCCATCGCTAAGAATTTATAAATTGCTGGCACAATTTTTAATGCGGTGGCAAATCGGTGGCAATCTCCACCCAACTGTTAAAAAACTATTTGATTAAAACCTTATAAATACTGTTATTTCAAGGTTACTTCGTATCATCCATCTTCAGCACAGCCATGAACGCTTCTTGAGGGACTTCAACGGAACCTACTTGTTTCATACGTTTTTTACCTTCTTTTTGTTTATCAAGAAGTTTACGTTTACGTGAGATATCCCCACCGTAACATTTTGCTAACACGTTTTTACGGATAGCTTTAATTGTTGAACGGGCCACAATTTTTTGTCCAACTGCTGCTTGAATTGGTACTTCAAATTGTTGACGTGGGATTAATTCTTTTAATTTTTCTACGATAATTTTACCACGATCATAAGCAAAATCACGGTGGACGATAAAGCTTAATGCATCGACTTGTTCACCATTTAGTAAAATATCCATTTTCACTAGTTTCGATGGTTGGTAACCAATGAGTTCATAGTCGAATGATGCATAGCCCTTCGTATTGGATTTTAAATAGTCAAAGAAATCATAGACAATTTCTGATAAAGGCATTTCGTAAATAATACTTACACGAGAAGTATCAATATAATCCATTGTCATGAAATTACCACGCTTCATTTGACAAAGCTCCATAACCGCTCCTACATAATCATTCGGTACCATAATAGTTGCTTTTACATATGGTTCCTCAACACGATCAATTTTTTGTGGATCTGGCATAAAGGAAGGATTATCTACCTTAAGGGAAGTCCCATCTGTCATATGGACTTCGTAAATTACCGAAGGCGCGGTAGTAATGAGGTCAATATTAAATTCACGCTCAATACGCTCCTGAATAATTTCCATATGTAGCAATCCTAAGAAACCACAGCGGAAACCAAAGCCAAGTGCTTGAGATGTTTCTGGCTCATATTGTAGAGCAGAGTCATTTAACTCTAGCTTCTCTAAAGCTTCACGTAAATCATTATATTTGGCTGTATCAATCGGATATAATCCACAGTACACCATTGGGTTCAAGCGGCGATAACCAGCTAATGGTTCTGCTGCTGGTCGGTTAGCAAAGGTAACCGTATCACCGACACGTGTATCACCCACGTTTTTAATGGATGCTGTTAAATACCCTACATCCCCCACTGTTAGTTCAGCCTGTGGCACAACCTTTGGTGTATGTACCCCAACTTCAATAACCTCAAATTCTGCTCCTGTCGCCATCATGCGAATTTTATCGCCAGGTTTAACAGTACCGTTGATAACACGAATCGAAATGATAACACCTTTATAAGCATCGTAAACAGAGTCAAAAATTAGCGCTTGTAGAGGTGCATCAGGATCACCTGTTGGTGCTGGTACTTTCTCAACGATTTGCTCTAAAATATCTTCAATACCAATACCTGCTTTTGCAGAGGCTAATACCGCTTCCGATGCATCTAGCCCGATGACATCCTCTACCTCTTGACGTACGCGCTCAGGATCTGCTGCTGGTAAGTCGATTTTATTAATA
>NZ_DAMDAY010000079.1:16525-17087 GCF_032093475.1 Lysinibacillus sp.
TTAATAACAGGTAAAATTTCTAAATCATTATCAAGTGCTAAGTAAACATTTGCTAATGTTTGCGCTTCAATACCTTGTGCGGCATCCACAACTAAAATGGCACCCTCACAAGCAGCTAAACTACGGGATACTTCATATGTGAAATCGACATGTCCTGGTGTGTCGATTAAATGGAATGTATACACTTCGCCGTCTTTCGCTTCGTATTTTAATTGAACTGCATTTAATTTGATCGTAATGCCTCGCTCACGCTCTAAATCCATTGAGTCAAGGAGCTGTGCTTTCATTTCACGGGAAGTTAAAGATTTTGTTTGCTCTAAAATACGGTCAGCAAGCGTTGATTTCCCATGGTCAATATGTGCAATAATAGAGAAATTTCGTATATTCTCTTGTCGTTTTAAACGTGCTTCTCGGTTCATCTTTTCCACTCCTAATTAAACTATAATGAATTATACTATGAACGATATGCAAAGTACAACAGCAACAAGAGTGGAAAGCCTATAATATCAATACTTTTGGTGTTTAATGCCGCTTTTAGGTTTTACATTATTAAGTATATAAA
>NZ_DAMDAY010000079.1:17097-21284 GCF_032093475.1 Lysinibacillus sp.
AGAATTTGGCTGAAGTAGCCTGTATAGAAAGTTATAGACACTTGAAGTAATAGGTTGGAAGTTAATAATGAATAAATCATAGTTCGCAGTATAGAAAAAAGAGGTGTAATTCTCACCTCTTTTTTAGAGTTCTATTGATTACTCGGTTTAGTGGCTTCCATCGAATTATCAACTCTCCAAGAAATGATAGTAGTGCTATCTCTAACATGATTGTCTTGGATGTTTTTCAATATCGACTGAATGCTTTTATCATCGTTGCTGTTCATAGAATGAAAAATGTTTGCAGGATTATCATAAGGCTCATTCGGACATTCAATTAGACCATCTGTCGTTAGAAAAAAAAGATTCTCACCTTTTCTTAACTCCCTAATTCCTACGCTATAACATGGGACGTCCTGTTCAAAAGTATTTACTTGTCCGATCCATTCATAGAATTGCCTTTGATTTATTTGGTACTGACCTAACGAGGCTAGTTCAGGGTGAAATAAATAAAAAATACAATCTCCAACGGAAAACCACCAACTATATTGATCTTTTCTTACAACAATTAAACAAGCAGTTTCTCCCTTTACATTTTTACAAATCGATAAAAACTCTTTCGATTGAAACATACTTAATATCTTTTCTTCTAGCATGTTAAAAGTTCTTCGGGTTGTGGCCATAGATAGCAAATGCTTTATGGTGTATTTTTCATCATTAAATAATGCTATAATTTTTTCTGCACTTTCAGATGTGTTATGTGCATCTAAAATAATGGCAAATTCCCAATTTTCTTTTTCGTTATACCAAACTAAACATCCATCCTCATTCTTATATTGCCCTGCAGTCGAGTTACCCCCATATCGACCGACAATGATATGATTTAATTGTTGAATAGTTATTTGATCAACAAAATTTTCTTCGCTACCAACCCAGCTAAAATCTTGGCTATTGTTATTCATATTGGTTATTCTCTAGGTGTGTTTTTAAACGATTACATAGATCGATAACCTCATTATTATCTCCCATAGGAGCCTCTTTCCAATTGTAGACCTCCATAGGACCCCAACATTCTTTTGGTGTATTAGCATAGCGAGCCACTAGGTGCAAATGGAGATGCGGAACCGAATTCCCTGAAACAAGTGCATAAATATGTTCAGCGTTTTCTGACTCCTTTAGTGCTTTGCTGACTCTAGCCATGATGATTCCAAATGCCTGCGCTTCCTCAACAGTCATTTCAGCAAGGGTCGGTACATGTCTTTTTAAGTCAATCATAATATGCCCTAAATAGTTCGGTTGACCGTTGCTATCAATATGACCCACATAAACATACTTGTCTTCATAAATCATCACGCCAGCAGCCTCAATATTGCCAGCATGTTTATTGCAAATAAAACAGTCTTCCAAAGAAATCACTCCTTTTCCATCATTAGTAAAATTATAACATCACACATCATTTATTTTTTACCATATTTGTATGTTTCCATTTCGAATAGCTACTAGGTGTATCTAAAAAAGTCAGCTACACAGAAAAACTGTGTAAACTGACTTTTTCATTAGTTTTGCTTTTGTAGGGATTGTTGAATCAGGTTTGTTAAAACTTCTACCCCTTTTTTCTCTAAATGAACGCCATCTGGGGCAAAGTATTCTGGATGATTGAGTGCTGCTGCATGCCAGTCAATTAGTGTAATATGCTCATGCTCCTGTGCTTTTTGGAGTAAAGCTTCATTCACTTTAGCCTCCCATGAACGAGGCACCCGTGTATTTACTAAATAAATATCCGCATTCGAAAATGCGTTAAGGAGTGTGTCCATTTGGTCATTCGTAAAATAACCATTCGTCCCTAACTGAAGAATCACTGCATTATTAGGTTGATTAAAACTTGCATAATTTGGTGCTAGTTTAACAGCTTGTGAAACTTGGCGACCTATTTTTCCATCGATCGTAATAGTTGGGTAAATAGTATGTAAGGTCGGTGCAATATCAATCATAAGCGAATCACCAATTGCTAATATGCCACTATAAAATTCTTTCTTTTCAGGCACTGCATGGACGTCATTTTCATCTTGCTTTGGCGTTTCTGTTTGCTGAACATCCTCGACTTCCTTTTCCTTACTAGTGGTAGCTTCGTCTGTCTCTGGTTGTTTGTCATGCTCATTTAGATTGGCTGTAGGTTCATCTCCATTAATTTTAATGGTTGTTGGATAGGAACTAGATGTGCTTTCCTGCCCTTCCCCTACAACGCCCGTCATTCCTGTAAAAAATACAAGAAGGAAAAGTGGTACCATGACGGTTGAAATTTTTCGTGATAGTGAAATACTTTCCCATTTATTTTTATTAAAGACAAGGTATTTTCGATAATAGTCTTTGAACCCCTCTTTACGAATAGGCATCTCAATGAAGCGATACGATAACTCTGCAATCATAATGATGAGGACAATCTGCCATGCAACTCGCCAATAGGAGGGATTACCGATTTCATGAATAGGTGTCCCCAACACCATAACAGGATAATGCCATAGATAAATCCCGTAGGATCGAGATCCAATCCAACAAAGTGGCTTCCAGGCTAGTATTTTTCCTAAAATACTCACTGGGTGACAAACACATGCAATTAATATCGCCGCATTCAAGCAAAATAAGAACATTCCCCCTCTATAAAGAAAGGATTGATATTCATCCACATATACTATACTGACTAAAAAAATAGTAAGTGCAATAAAACTCATACTATTTAATTTCTTCACATGTTTTGTCGATAATTTTTGAGAAGATAGCCTTTTCATTGGCCAAACAAGGGCTAGCCAACAGCCAATTAATAACTCAAAGCAGCGAGTATCCGTTCCATAATAGACACGACTAGGATCAGCACCTGGCTGATAAAGGATCGCCATGACTAATGCTGAACAAATGGCCCCAAGAAAGACGACCTTTGCTAGCTGACTTTGTTTTTGGACAATATAAAGCCCAATCATTAAGAGCAACGGCCAAATTAGATAAAACTGTTCTTCAATGGCTAAGGACCATAAGTTTTTTAAAGGTGACGGAGATCCGAAACTATCAAAATAAGAAAGCTTATGAAAAATGAACCACCAATTACTTGAATAAAAAATAGAAGACAGTGCATCTCCTCTTAATGTATGGAGGAGCTCTTTATGAAAGAGCATTGTCCAAACAAATGATGAAACAATCATAACGTAGGCAGCTGGTAGTAATCGTCTAAACCGTCCGATCCAAAATGTTTTGAGGCTGACTGTTAATTGATTGCCCTTTAAAGGTAAAATGGTAGAGGTGATTAAATAGCCTGATAATACAAAAAAGATATCTACTCCTAAAAATCCCCCTCTAGCCCAACTGAAGTTAAAATGGTAAGCAATAACTGCTAATACAGCTAATGCTCGAATCCCGTCTAGTCCAGGAATATAACGATGATTTAATGACTTGCCTGACATACTATTCCTTCCTTCAATAATCTATCAAATTCTCCTCAGTATAATGGCCCTTAAAGAGTACTAAATCTTGATTGACGCATAGTTGCGCCCTTTAATGAATAATCATCCCCTCTCCATCGTTCATTCATTTATGTTCACTATATGTTTGACGATTGAAAAACGATAAAAGTTTTAGAGAAAAATGAAACATTATCACACTTTTTTAATCTTTTAAAATTCATATGTATGTATGCTATATTTTTAAAAATACATCCTCCAAAAATGGTAGATGTTTCAAAATCATATTTACCTTACTTGCATATGCTTTTCATTTACGTTTAATCATGCAATCGGAGTCAACTTGAAAATTATAAGACAAGAATGGAGCAATGAAAAGACAAATAATGAGATTTTTTTCTGGAAATTTTATTATAATACAATAGTAAAAAAGTGAGTCTACAAGAGCCTCACTTTTTGCTGCCATTTTATTTTTTTGAATCATTTACAAATGCTTTTGATATAGCCTTCCCAATTACAGCAATCGTACGATTGATCTCTTCTTCTGTATTGCCAATTCCACCTATCTCAATAATCATCATTTGCTTCGCTAAATCCTGATTGTAACGTCCATCGACACCGTCACCGCTTTTGGAAATAACACCCTTAGAAATTTTAGGGACAATCGCGTTTAATGTGGAAGATAAACTTTCCGCATAGGCTGTATTCCAGCGGAAGTTGGCATGTTCAGCTCCAACAACGATTGCGATTTTCGCATAG
>NZ_DAMDAY010000080.1:0-18751 GCF_032093475.1 Lysinibacillus sp.
TGCCATTCCACACCATAATGCAGAGCTTTGACCAACACATTTGCTTGTAATAAAGTTTCGTGCTGCTGGATGATAGATAAGACTTCCGAGCTCCCATTAAAGGCAATCGACACATATTGCTCCACTGGTAGCTGCCATTTTTTACGTGCATCTTGAATTGTACGGATCAATTCTCGCATTTGCCCCTCTTGTAATAAGCTCTCCGTTAGTTGTACATTGAGCAAGACACGACAAGTACTATCCTCTGCTTTTATATAATGCTCCTTCACGACGGATTCTGCGACCACATGCGTTGACAGCAATGTAAGCTGTTGATCTTCAATTACGATATCTAATGCCCCTTGTTGCTGTAACTTATTTTTCTCTTCATTTGTTAATGTCGTTACATAGTCTTTTACCTGATTCACCTTTGAACCAAATGCCGCTCCTGCTGTTTTAAAGTTCAGCTTATAATAGACAAGTTCATAGGCTGAAAAGTCATGAGTCCATCTACAGAACTTGATATTTAACTCATCTTGAATGAGCTCATTATAGACTTGGTAATCTGCCAACTCACCATTTACTGCAACAATGAGTTCACTTAAAGGTTGCTTAACCTTCATCCCCTGGCTATTGCGTATACTACGTCCTAGTTCCACTACTGTTAACACCATTGTCATTTCTTGTTCCAGCCTCGCATCCATTAGCTGCTCGTTACATATTGGATAGTTTTCAAGATGGACACTTTTCCCACATAATTGTCGGTAAATATCTTCTGCTATAAATGGAGTAAACGGAGCTAGTAATTGACAAATAGATGTTAGAAGCTCGTAAAGTGTACTAAATGCTCCTCGTTTATCTAAAGTCAGCCCATTAGCCCAAAATCTGGCGCGAGAACGGCGAATATACCAATTGCTTAACTCCTCCACCAATTGGGCAATTTCCCTAGTCGCCTGCGTAAATTGGTAATCATCCATGGCAGCTGTCACAACTTGGATAGTATGATGTAAGCGAGACAAAATCCAATGATCTAAATGTGACCGTGTACCAGTATTTGAGGCATCATACGTAAACCCATCGATTGTGGCATACATTTCATAAAATTTAAACGTATGATCAAGTGTATCTACTAGCTTTGATTTCGCATCCAATACAATTTTCTTGGAAAAGCGCTTCGGATTCCAAGGGGAGCTATCTACTAGAAAGGCCCAGCGTAAAGCATCCGCTCCATACTGCTCGATTAATTCAACTGGTTCTAAAGCATTGCCTTTACTTTTAGACATCTTCTGCCCATGCTCATCTAACACATGCCCTAACGATAGGACATTTTTATAAGGTGGCTTCCCTGTAAACAAGGTCGATACGGCTAATAAACTATAGAAAAAACCTCGTGTTTGGTCAATCCCTTCAATAACGACATTTGCTGGAAATTGATTGTGAAAAGTCGCCACATCTTCAAAAGGATAGTGCTGCTGCGCAAATGGCATCGAGCCACTATCAAACCAAACATCAATTACTTCAGGTGTACGCTTCATGTCTCCCTGACAATGAGGACAAGTGCAGACAATGTCATCGATAAATGGTTTATGAAGCTCTATTTGCTCATCAACAGCCCCTTTGGCTAATTTTATTAATGCTGCGATACTGTTTGGAGCCTCCTCATGACCGCAACCCTGACAAACCCATACATTGAGCGGTGTCCCCCAGTAGCGGTTTCGGCTGATGTTCCAATCCACTAAATTTTCTAGGAAGTTGCCAAATCGACCATCCTTAATATGACCTGGATACCATGTCACTTGTTGATTATTTTGTAAAAGCTGCTCCTTTAAGGATGACATCTTGATAAACCAGCTATCTGTTGCGTAATACAACAATGGTGAATCACAGCGCCAGCAATGTGGATAGCTATGCTCATATTTTTCTTTTGCAAATAACAGCTCTTTTTTTGCAAGCATTTTTATAATATCGACATCACAATCTTTCACGAATCGCCCGACAAGCTCTGGTACTTCATCTGTATAGCACCCTTTCAAGTCCACTACATTAATAAAGGATAAACCATGGTGCTGAACTGTTTTATAATCGTCCTCGCCATAGGCAGGTGCGATATGCACAATCCCTGTACCACTGTGCTCTGTCACATAATCTGCCATGACAACAACATGCCCTTTATCGACCTTTACATAAGAAAATGGTGGGTGATAGGAAACACCCGCAAACTCATGCCCATCATGCTCACTTACTATTTCTACAGGCTCTGAAAATACCTTTGCTACAAGTGATTTAGCCAGAATGTATACGTTATTTGCATGCTTTACACGTACATATTTAAGTGCAGGATTCATTGCCAAAGCAACATTGGCAGGTAAAGTCCACGGTGTCGTCGTCCAGCCTAAAAAATATTCGTCGTGATCCTGTCGCTTAAACATGGCTGTCACAGATAAATCTTTGATATCCTTGTAGCCCTGTGCCACTTCATGAGAGCTTAAGGACGTTTGACAGCTAGGGCAATATGGTGACACCCGATGCCCTTTATATAAACGATTTTCCTTGTGAACATGACTTAAAATATGCCAGACGGACTCGATGTAATCATTACTTAGTGTAAGATAAGGATCATCCATATCGAGCCAGTAACCTAGCTGTTCTGTAAAGGATCGCCACTTCTGTTCGTAAGTAAAAACGCTATTTTTACAAGCTTGGATAAAACGCTCTACCCCGTAATTTTCAATCTCTTGTTTTCCAGAGATGCCTAATGTCTTTTCTACCCCTAACTCCACAGGCAATCCATGTGTATCCCAGCCTGCTTTTCGTTCAACGAAAAAACCTTGCATTGTTTTATAGCGAGCTACAACATCTTTAATTGTTCTGCCAAATGCATGGCCGACGTGTGGTAAACCATTTGCTGTCGGTGGTCCTTCGTAAAATACAAATGGCTGCTGTCCAGCTCGATTGGTTACGGATTTTGCAAAGGTATCCTCTTGTTCCCACAAAGCTCGAATCCGTGTTTCTCGTTCAACCGTTGTTTCTTTCTTTTGTTCTACCTGCATATTAGTTCCTCCTATACAATCAAATTTGTATAAAAGGCATACAAAAAACCCCGTCCCAAGAAAAGGGACGGGGTTAACCGTGAATACCACCCTAATTCTATTAACACAATGGTCAATAGCACTCAGCAACGTACAATCATACGTGTTCTTTTTAACGGTAGACACCCGGGTTAGCTTACTTTCTTCAGCTAACCTTCTCAGAGAGGATTTTCATGTAACATCTGCACACCGACTTCCACCAACTGCCGGCTCTCTGTAGAACAAAATGAAACACTACTCTTTCTCATCAACGAATTTGTATGCTTTTATTGCATGTCATCGTATCAAATTAGCCAATGTTTGTCAATCATGTTTCGCCTATGATAGCTCGTTAAGACAAGTGGCGATTTGTTGATGACGTGTCGCATATTTTGATTGATTATATGTTTGGATAAAAAAGCTTTTTAGCAATGTTTTGTAATTGAATACTGAGTTTCTGTAATACTCTTCAGTTAATTGACTCTTTAATGTAACTACTGTTGATGGCATTTTCTGCACTAATTGAATTACCTCATCTTGCTCTAATCCTTGCTCCAGCATCGCAAAAAACTAATTTCGATAAATAAGCCTTAAGCTCACCACGTTCCTCATAGTTCTGCTGATTATCGTAGAACTTTATAAAGACATCCTGAACGATATCTTCTGCACTTTGTAAATCTCTTACATAGTAAAAGGCAAGACGGATAAGTCTCTCTGTATGCTGTTCCATTATTTTTTCCAGTTCATGAATTAGCAACATGTTTCCCCCTCTCTACCCTTTAAACGGTGCTCATGTCTTTAAGGTTTGCTTTTTTTGTCATTTATTCAAAATTATTGTCATTAAATGGTGTAATCACCTTTTTTTCCATTGAAGATAATACGATATTGGTAGAGGGAGTACCATAAGGCATAGCCGCATCTATGAATTCCTCTAATGTTTCTACTGAATAGGTTGCTAGCTTGACGATATAGCTAATTTCCCCTGCCACTCGATAACATTCAAGAACATCGGGATGGGCATTACAAAATGCAGAGAGACTTTTACAATCAATAGATTTAAATAAAATAATCGCCTGAATAGTGCGCTCCATTTTTTTGATGTTTACTTTTGCATGATACCCTTCGATTACCCCTTGTTCCTCTAGCTTTTTGACACGTTCAATAACAGCTGGAGAAGATAAATGGACAGTGGTCGCTAACTCCTTCATCGAAATTTTTGCATTGTGCTGTAACTGCTTTAAAATTTGTGTATCAATTTGATCCATCAGACTTCACCTTTCATAATCAACTTTTTTTCACATAATACCTTTTCAAATAAAGCCATATGTCTAAAATACATTATACAACTTCTGTTATCAGTCCGTCCTATTGATTACAATAGAAGCAATAAAAGGAGGATTAATAAATATGAAAAAAATATTATTACTATTAGCAAATGGCTTTGAAGCGGTAGAAGCAAGTGTTTTTACAGATGTTCTTGGCTGGAATAAATGGGAAGGTGATGGTACAACTGAGGTTGTGACTGTCGGTTTGCATGAACAGCTGCAATGCACATGGAATTTTAAAGTGACTCCTGAAAAATTGCTCCACGAAATTACATTAGAGGATTTTGATGCATTAGCGATCCCTGGTGGCTTTGAGGAAGCAGGCTTTTATGAGGATGCCTTTAGTGAGGAATTTCAAACGGTTGTACGGCATTTTGACGAACGTAAAAAACCGATTGCAACGATCTGTGTTGCGTCTCTTATATTAGGAAATTGTGGTATACTCCAACATCGTCAAGCAACGACCTATAATCACCCAACGAGTAAACGTTTAGCACAACTGGAAAACTTCGGTGCAACCATTGTTAATGAGCGCATTGTACAAACAGATCATTTAATCACCTCATCAAATCCAGGAACGGCCTTTGATGTTGCCTTCCGCTTACTAGAAACCCTAACGTCTAGCGAAAATACAATGAAAGTAAAAGACTTAATGGGCTTTCGCTAAACATAGAAAAAGTAGGCTTGCACTAAGCCTACTTTTTTAAGCGTTTTTATTATTTGCCTATAGGTGCTGTTTCTGTTGTGCTAAGATCTATTTCTTTTGCACTTTCTAGCACTTCTTTTGGAATGGTAATCGTTGTTACAGCATTGAAATCATGGTATTTGATCGTTGTTTGCTGTCTTGTTTTTATCGAATTACCTTCTACTTTCATACTTAACGTCATATCCATCGCAATTTCTTCTACATCAAATGTTTCTTTATTAATCAATAATTTGTATGTGAGATTGTCAAAAGACATATTGCCTAATTGTGCCTCTAAATCAGCGTCCATGCCTAAATCCATTACACCAAGCTGTTGCTTTACTAGCTCTGTGAATTTTTCACCTGAACCTTTTAGTGTTAATTCGTAGCGGCTTGCTGTTTCATTTAAAGTGAAGTCTTCAGCAAATGATTGCAGCATCTCTAATTGCTCCGCTGCATCTGGCTGCATGCCTGTTTGACTAAGTACATCATCAAATAGTTGTTTCGGGAATTTTACCCAAGCTTGTTGGTCTGCCTCATACATATACATACCATCTTTAGCTGTCATGTACATTTTAATTGGTAAATTAATTGCTTCACCACTTGTTGGATCTGTTAGGGACATTGTTCCATCCGCAAAGAACTGCATTGGCTCTGTAACAATTTCCATGTTCATATTGCCTTTAGAATCCATTTTCATGGTTTCCTTACCATCGTTAGCTTCTACTGACTGTGAAATGGTCATAGTAGCCTTCATGCTTTTTAGCTCTTTTTGCTTAGCTAATGTTTTGGTAAATAATTCCTCAAGTGCAGCACTATCCTTTGTTGTAGTAGGCTGTTCTTCAGTCACCTGTTCCTCTTGAGGCTGCTCATCTTTTTCATCTGGTATAGGCATTGTATCTACCGGTAAGTCTAATGCGTTCACAATAAATGTCGCTAACTGACCACGAGTCACATTTTTATCTACACCAAATTCCGTTGCAGTAACGCCTTTTGCAATACCTGCCTCATATAATGCCGTTACGGCTTCTGCAAATGGGCTATCTTGTGGTACATCTGTAAATGGACTTTCTCCTTTAGCTGTTAAGCCTGTTGCCTGTGCCACCATTACTGCCATTTGACCACGTGTAATCGTTTCATCTGGGCGGAATGTATCATCCTCATAACCTTGTACTACGCCAAGATTAACTAATGTGATAATTGCGTTGTAATATGGGCTAGTTGCGTCTACATCCTTAAAATTCGGATTTTCAGCACTCTCTAAATTTGTTGCAAGATCAAAAGCACCTGCAATCATCTTAGCCGCTTGTCCACGTGTTACGTCTAGTGATGGCTTAAATGTGCCATCTGGAAAACCATTAATAATGCCTGCTTCATGTAGTGTTAAAATACTGTTAAAATGTGCATAATCTTTGCTTACATCTGAAAATGCACTAGCAGCTGAAACTGGTACTACTGCTAAAGCTGTAATGGCTATTGCTGTTGTGGCCGCTGTGTAAAGTTTATGTTTTCTCTTTGTCATAATCATCATCCCCCATTTATGTAATTGTAAAAAGGCTTACATTCTAATTCTATATAAATAGTTAGGAAAATGCTAGGATACTTGGAAAATAATTTAGGAATATTTACATTTATCCAATTCATTATCATATAAAAAAACCGACCTCCTAAGAGATCGGTTTTTTAAGTTGATGATTACTCAGCAGCTTTTGCGCGAAGAACCATTTGTAGGATACCACCGTGACGGTAGTAGTCTACTTCTACTTCTGAATCGAAACGAGCTAAAGCTTGGAAAGTTTTAACTGTGCCGTCTTCAGATTTAGCAGTTACTGTTAAGATTTCACGTGGTTTTACGTTGTCAGTAATGTTAACAGAGATTTCTTCTTTACCAGTTAAGCCTAGTGTATCAGCAGATTCACCTGGCATGAATTGAAGTGGAAGAACACCCATCATTACTAAGTTAGAACGGTGGATACGCTCGTAAGATTGTGCGATAACAGTTTTCACGCCAAGTAGGAATGTACCTTTCGCAGCCCAGTCACGAGAAGAACCCATACCATAGTCGTTACCAGCAAGTACTACTAAGCCAGTACCTTGCTCTTGGTATTTCATACATGCGTCATAGATGTACTCTACTTCGCCTGTTGGCCAGTAAGTAGTGAATCCACCCTCTGTACCAGGAGCAACTTGGTTACGGATACGGATGTTTGCAAATGTACCACGCATCATTACTTCGTGGTTACCACGACGAGAACCGTAAGAGTTGAAGTCACGGATTGCAACACCGTTTTCAATTAAATATTTACCTGCAGGTGTA
This sequence comes from Lysinibacillus sp., assembly GCF_032093475.1. Lineage (NCBI taxonomy): Bacteria > Bacillati > Bacillota > Bacilli > Caryophanales > Bacillaceae > Lysinibacillus > Lysinibacillus sp. The sequence goes on from NZ_DAMDAY010000080.1 coordinate 7,375, forward strand.
TCTTTACCGATTGCACCAGCTGGAGAAATATGGTCAGTTGTGATTGAGTCACCGAACTTCGCCATAATGCGTAAGCCGTCTAAGCCTTTAATAGCTTCTGGCTCTTTTGCAAGACCTTGGAAGAATGGTGGGTTTTGGATGTAAGTTGATTTTTCATCAAATGTGTATAGAGACTCAGTTGATGTTTCAATTGCATTCCATTTTTCGTTCGCTGTGAATACAGTTTCGTATTCTTTTTGGAATAATTCACGGTTAACAACAGTACCTAATACTGCGTTAACTTCTTCAGTTGATGGCCAGATATCAGCGAAGAATACTTCGTTACCATCTTTGTCTTTACCGAATGAATCTTTTTGTAGATCGATATCCACTGTACCAGCAAGTGCATAAGCAACAACAAGTGGTGGAGAAGCTAAGTAGTTAGCTTTTACAAGTGGGTGTACACGACCTTCAAAGTTACGGTTACCAGAAAGAACTGAAGTTACGAATAAGTCATTTGCTTTAATTGCATCTTCGATTTCAGGTAATAATGGACCTGAGTTACCGATACATGTTGTACAACCGTAACCTACAGTGTTGAAACCGATTTGGTCAAGGTATGTTTGTAAACCTGAATCTTCAAGGTAACCAGTTACAACTTTAGAACCTGGTGCTAAAGAAGTTTTTACCCATTTAGGCACTGTTAGACCTTTTTCTACAGCTTTTTTCGCTACTAAGCCCGCAGCAATTAATACGTATGGGTTAGATGTATTTGTACAAGAAGTGATAGCAGCAATTGCAACAGCACCTGTTGGAATTTCTACATCGCCTTCAGCGAATTTCGCTACAGAAGTTTTTGCGAATTCATCTTCTGTTAAACCGAAACCTTGTGTACCTTGTGGTGCCACTACTGCTTCTTTGTAACGAGAACGCATTTGAGATAGTGGAATTAAGTCTTGTGGACGTTTTGGACCAGAAAGGTTTGGTTCGATTTCAGCTAAGTTTACTTCTAATACGTCAGTGTAAACTGGCTCTAATGTTGGATCGAAGAACATGTGGTTTGCTTTTAAGTAAGCTTCAACAACCGCGATGTGCTCTTCGTCACGACCAGTTAAACGCATGTAGTTTAATGATTCTTCGTCAATTGCGAAGTAACCACATGTAGCACCATATTCAGGAGCCATGTTAGAGATTGTCGCACGGTCAGCTAGTGGTAATTTAGATACGCCAGGTCCGAAGAACTCAACGAATTTACCAACTACGCCACGTTGACGTAATACTTGTGTTACTTTTAATGCTAAGTCAGTAGCAGTTGTTCCGTTTGGAAGATCGCCAACTAATTTAACACCGATAACTTCTGGAATTGGGAAGTATGAAGGTTGACCAAGCATACCTGCTTCAGCTTCAATACCACCTACACCCCATCCAAGAACGCCGATACCGTTGATCATTGTTGTATGAGAGTCAGTACCAACTACTGAATCTGGGAATGTTTCGAATGTGCCATCAGCATTTTCGTTAACGTGTACAACTGGAGCTAAGTACTCTAAGTTTACTTGGTGAACGATACCTGTTGCTGGTGGTACAGCACGGAAGTTATTGTAAGCAGTTTGAGCCCATTTTAAGAAGTTATAACGCTCAGCGTTACGTTCGAATTCAAGGTCCATGTTTGCTTGTAATGCAGATGCATTACCATATTTGTCAACTTGTACAGAGTGGTCAATTACAAGGTCAACTGGAATAGCAGGGTTGATTTTGCTTGGGTCTCCACCCATTTCTTTCATTGCAGAACGAAGAGATGCAAGGTCAACAACTACTGGTACACCAGTAAAGTCTTGTAATACAACGCGAGAAGGTTTGAATGGTACTTCAGCTTCTGGATCAGCACCATTGCCCCATTTTGCTAATTCGTTTACGTGCTCTTCTTTAATTACATACGCATCATATTGACGTAAAACAGATTCTAATAATACTTTGATTGAGTAAGGAAGGTTTGAAACTTTTGCAACGCCAGCTTTTTCAATCGCAGCTAAGTCATAGTAATTGTAAGTTTTACCATTCACTTCGAATGATGCACGGCTATTGTGTAAATTACCTTGTGCCATTTGCGGATCCCCCTAATTTATCTTTTTGAAAAGGCTTTAAAAATGTGTAGCATCTTTTCTCCAATACCCATGATAGCGCATTTATATTCATAAGTAAATTACATTAATATTATCTTTTTTGATAAGCATAACTTATGACCTTGGTTTCTATCCTGATGTTTTTAATTTTTTGATGTGCATAATATCAAGGTTTTGTATTAATGAGGGTTTCTATACCTGTCTAACGATGTGTATTTAACAGTACAGATTGAAAAACAAACTGCGATACGCGTTTTTTTTTGTAAAAGTGTACCTCATTAGAGAGGTATATAAATTATTATAGAAGAAACTACAAAAAATTAATGTTAAAATAATTTCCTTTCCACAGTTTAAAGACTTAGGTCTTGGCAAAGGAATATCAAATGACGCTTCAACTATATAATCCAATCTATATCATCAGTAAATTCTATAAAACCGATAAAATGATAATCTGCTTTAACATTTGTCTCTTCTGTTCCATCTGTTACACCTACTCTTATCCAACTAAATCGACCTTCACTGATAAAGCAATATCTGAAGGAGGATTTTCTTCTACAACTACATAAGATATTATGTAAGAGCCTTCTGGTAAATCATTTAATACATCTTCATAAGTCTCATTCGTATTTAATACTCCGGTCACTATTTTCTTTTTATCACTTACATTTCTAATACTAAATTGAAAGCTTTCCGTACCAGTATTTAGAATGTAAATTTTCACCTTTGAATCCCCTTTGTTATCAAAGTACGATTTAGGTTTCACCAATAGTGGATGCAATCTGTTCATCAATTATGCGAGCATGAATAATTCCAATTTGTTCTTGTCTACTTCATTATGTGATATCCGATACTACTGGTTTCTCTTTAAATACTTTCGAAACTTCATGGGAAGGTTGATTTTCTTGTATAGATGAACACACACTACTTCCTGTTAAAATAATACATATTGAACAAACTTAAACTAGTTTAAAAATCATTTTATTTAAGTTAATTATAGCAATATATATAACAACTTACTCATACTCTACCAAATCGACTTTCACTGATAAGGAAATTTCTATTGGAGGTTCTTCATCTTGAACAACAGTAGAAATGGTATAAAATCCTTTCGGTAATTGTTCAAATACCTGTTCATAGCTTTCATTTTGCATTAAAATTCCAGTAGCAATTTTTCTTCTATCTTCCATGTCACGTATACTATACACAAAACGCTCAGTACCGGTATTTACCAAATGTACTTTCACATTTATGTCGCCATAGCTTTCAAAATACGTTTTACTATCACCAATTGGAGATACTATTTGCTCGTCAATCATATAACCACGAATCACTTCGATTTTATTCTTGTTTTGGTTTAAATTTTCCCCTTTCATCTCTTCAGTACCAGATTCAGCTGGCTCACTTTTAATTACTTTCGACTCTTCTTGAGAAGAGGTTTCATCTGTTTGAGTTAAGGTCGTTGTGCATCCAGATAAAATTATGCAACAGGACCATATCAGTGCAAATTTATTAATTTTCATCATTTTCTCCCGCGGAACATTATTCTATTTATTGATAATTATACCAAATTTACAAAATAAAAAGAAGCAACCTTTTGGATACTCCACCATTAGAGCCAATGATATGTATTTTTCGAGGAAATTTATTGTTCAAATAAACCCTCCTATTCATTTTTTGTAGAATGATTATTTGTGGCTCACTACTAAAAATCAGGGATGACATTTTTTAAACATATGAAATGTATATAAGCTAAGCAATCCACAAAAATGTAGAAGAAAAAAGACTGAACAAAATTTAGTCCCACCGTCGTCGAATATAATAAACATCTGCACCCAATACCATGATCCCGATTAGGAAGAATCATTAAATCAAATTATATAGTGTTTACGAGTTAACAGCTTCAGGTGTTAATCATTACTAAACAAAGGTTTGTAAACTAAGAATTACACAGATTCTTTAATATTAGGAAAAATCATGATCTGATTTTCAATTAATGTATTGAAGTTAATTCAACGCTTCCCTTTATACCCACGCGAAATTTTTAAATATTATAGAAGAAAGTCACTCATTTTTTTCAAAAATGAGTGTCTTTTTATTGTTCTAGAATGATTTCTTTTCAACCTGCTTACTTATCTAAATATCCCCAATTGCTTAGATAATCTTGACGCTCAAGTCATTTCGTCTTTTTGTGAAAGTTCCACACTATGTAATTTTTATTCATTTTGGCGTATACACGTTCCAAGTCATACCACTCCTTTCTATTAATACTATTTTGTAATTTTTTGGGTATTCAAAACATATAATATTAATTAATATATCCGGTATACATTCATCGAATAAAGAATATAATTCTGGAGGGTGTTAAATGAATACAATAAAATCTTTAATTTTCCCCCAAGACTTGAATAAATTGACCAAAACTCTACTTAAAGAGGTTTGTAGTGATATGACTTTAGAAGCGACAGGTAATGTAAATGAATTAGCAAGTAGAGTATGGGACGCTTTTGAACTTATTGAAGGAGATGTTCTTACAACGATTAGTAATAATATTTTTACTGGGCCCGTTTCTTTAGTTTGGTATCGAACTACAAATCCAACTGGTTTAACTGGACTTAAACAAAGTATTATTAATAAAATGCCATTCAACCCTTTCGAAACAGTAATTACACCAAATAGCGAAAATGTTCCCATTGAACCTACTATTATAGCTGCTTCTGAAATCGAAGGTTCACAAGCATATTATTTAAGGTTTATTCATAGAACAGGGGTTAATGTAGATTACTTTTTAACCAACCGTAGAGAATACATTAAACATGAAATTACTACAGTTTATATTGATGAAGTTAAGGGAATAATAGAAGTACGAGCAAGTTCAGCTGTTGCAAAGAAAATCATAGCTGGATTAGCTAAAATTGTAGATGAAGAATATGAATTCAAACAGTATGATTTCTTACAGAAGTATGGCGGAACTCTTGAGCCTTTAGCTGATGTTCTTCAAGGAAGGCTTATTGATGCTACAGGAAGACCAGCAGGAATAATAAATTCATTTGAAGAAACACAAGGTAAATCCATTGTGAGAATACTTTCTGCAATTGATGAATACTATACTAATGGTGAATTATCAGCTCTTGAGCAAAACTTAAATAGCGAAGATATTACCAGCATTTTAGAAACAACACCTTTTTCTTTGTTACTTTTAAGTGGTCTCGAAACAATTGGATTAGGTAGCATTAGAGAGTTAAGAGGCTTACCATTGTATAATTATTTAGAGCCTTATCTATCCAAACAAAAAGGATCAATACTATTTGAATATAGTGTTGGTGGAGTGGTACAAGAATATTCTATTCGAATTGGCGTAACTACAAAGACATTTAAGTTCAATGTATTTGCGTCTGAACATGTATTGGATTATATTAGAGAAAAATTGATTCTGCGAGGTAAAAGTTGTGAGCAATTTAAAACCATGGGAAATTTCTCAAAAAATAGATAATGCACTCGAGGCAATTGCTATAAGTAAAGTTGATAAATTTTACCATAGTTATATTGCAGAAATAACTGGCTTACCTCTTGGAGTAGTTATTGAGAAATTATCTGAATTAGAAAAACAAGAAGCGCTCGTTATAGAATTAGAATTCCACTGTGAGGAATGTAGTAGAAGTATTTTAACTGCCAATAAATATGAATTGGAAAATATGGATTCACTTACTTGTAAGTATTGTGGGGCCGAAAATTGTTTTGATCCTTTAAACGCTATTCCAATCATTAAATTAAGTGAAGATTTCAAACAAAGTTTTTCCAAAAAAAAAATAATAACAAAATGGCTAATGTGGGGTTAAGTAAACAAAATAAACCTGAGAGTTTAAGAGAAATTATAGATATTTTAGAAAAAGAAAATTCTGGTCAATTATTAGATACAGTATCGAAACTCGGGCAAGTAACTATTATTTTAGGAGATGGTTATATGGGTGAATCTAGTAAATATGGTGGTTTAACTTTTGGAGAAAATAAAGGTAATATCACGATTGAAAACAACGGTACACTGAATCAAGGGATCTCTAGCCGATCTGATGATATTAGCGGTGCGTTAAAACAACTTCACGAAGATATTCAACGCCTATCAGGTGAACAACGTGAAATTGCAGAAGCGCATTTTGAACTACTTCAAACGCACATAAACAATGGAGATAAAGAGAAAGCTAAAAAACCATTAGAGAAATTAACTGCAATACTTGGTGTTATTACCTCTCTTGTAACTATTGCTTCTGCCTTAGGACTTGGAATCCCTTTAAAATAATTCAGGTGTGTTGAATAACCGTTTTTATCCACCCCTCAATTAAAATGCTCTCATATCCTATAGAATTATAAACCTGGCGAACCAGCACTTCCCCAGTATTAAACTGGGGTTTTTTGATCATTTCCCACTTTAAAATTTACCTTCAATCGTTGTCATTGATATTAAATCCCTTTATCTATTAGTTTCGGGATAGCTTCTTTAGCATCGCCCCAAACTGAAATCGTATTTGGCTATCCCACCACTATTATTATTTCCCTCAGAGTCTTCGGTAAAGATTTTTAAAAAACAACTACCCTTAATCCATTACTGAGCTGTAACATCGCTGCTACAAATTTCGAATCACGCGATGCGGCGAAACCTTCAAAGAAAAAAGTACCTGCATCACCACAAAAACGTGAACGAAAATCAAAAGAAGAATGGGAGGATTGGCTTACGAAACAAGCAGAAATCAAAGCCAATCAGTCGACTTATGAAAAAGAAATCATGCATCAACTCGATACTCCACTGAAGACACTGTGGCAAGATGCGCCAATCGAACCAAATTGGGGCATCAAAAAGAACAGTGACGGCAAAAATACGTTTTGGTTTGGCTTTAAAGGGCATCTCGCAGTGACAACCAAGAGCCAATAAGTTTAAGGCTATTTCTCAGTCTTTTATTGTACTATCTGAAAAAGCTATCTACCCCTAAATTTTATGGCCTGAAACAGCTTCAATCCTTCATTAAGGATCCTCCAGTAGTAAATAGATGTTCATCATCAACGGTTTCCATATAGCCTCTTAATTTAATTTCAGGATGATCTATACCAAACAAAGTTTTATCACCCAAGCCTTCAAATGGCATAAAAACAGTCAATGTAATTTTTTCCCCTGGTTGAATATTTAATTTATTTCCAGTCGCTTCAACATGATATTCATTCCCTTTATAGCCACTTTCACCGTGTTTAATAGGAAAAGAAACATACACATTATTTTGCTTTATAGTATAATCACTGCCATTCACCAATTGGATAGTATAGGATATTCCTTCTTGAAGGGTTTCCTTTTCTAGTAATTCTAGCTTTACTTTTTTTACATCATCTACAGTAAACTTTTTTTCGCTTGTGCATCCTGCTAATACGATCAATATTAGCAAAAAAGAAAATAATAATTTGAATTTCAAGTACTTTCCCCTCACTTACCATTATTGTTTAATATTAACACACATTTATTGTAAGTGAAGAGGCATTGTATATCTACAGCCTCGAGGTTTTTTGGATATTATTATTTAAATCTACCATAATAGAATCTCCAAAACTGCGAACATCTGCCAAGTAATCATACCCCTCTGGAGAGCCAAAACTATTAAAAGCCCTAACTGCCACGATTTTTTCACTTGGAATGACAAGCAGTGTGACGGTAGTGTATCCCAAAATTTGAAATGCTCCATTTGGTACAAGTGCTCCTATTTCTGAACGCTTGGCCATCGACCCTTTTACATACCAGAAGAAGCCGTTTTCTGGAAGGTCAGGATTGGAGAATGCAGGACTATGTATCGTTGTGGCTAATTTTAAAATATCCGGAGGAATCATTTGTTTGCCATTCAAATTCCCTTCATTTAGGTGAAGTAACCCCCATTTTGCGAATTCTCTTGCGGAGGCATACATATTCATTTGACTGCCATCCAAATTTGAAGAAGCTGACCAAAAACGGTCATTCGGTTGCCGAATCACTTCAACAAAGGTGTCATCAAATGTATGATACCAATTCGTTTCGGAAAAATGTAAAGGTTTGAATACCTCTTCATTGACAATATCAGCAATCGTTCGCTTTGTGGAGAATTTTACAATGTCGGATAGTAACTCTATATTTCTACCCCGATAAGCCCAGCTCGTACCTGGAGCAAACGTCTGAACATCCTCCCCATCTATATATTCAAGACCATGTGAATGCGTTACTAAATGACGTATCGTAATACCATTGTATACATCCTTTTGGCGGTCGGGTAATAAATACAAAGATATCTCATCATCCAATGACTGAATATACCCATGATAGATGGCATAGGCAACCGCAAACGCAATATAGCTTTTACGGCATGAGGCAAGATGAAATTTGGTATCTGCTTGGATAGAACGTGCATTTTCTTGATTTGAATGCTTCCCCCAATATTGCTCGACTTGTAATTCATTATTATGGAATAAAACGAGAGCTGCTCCTGTACAATGAAGTGTTTGAAAAGTATTTTCTACTGATTTTTTCACATGATCAAATGATTGAGCTAACACTGAAAACTCCTCCTTTTGTAGTTCGCAAGATTTCTATATGCCTTTTATACATCTTTTGCAAGGGCTCGCTCATCTTGTTCAATTCTCTCGTCTACCCTCGTAGAAAGCCTCCTTCTGAATGGATGATTTGTCCTGTCATCCATTGAGCTTCCTCACTCGCAAGAAAACTAATTACTCTTGCGACATCTTCAGGTGATCCAATACGTCCCATCGGAAACTTTGGTAACAGGTACTTTCTAATTTCATCATTCATCCACGTCGAGTCGGTTGGCCCTGGATTCACTGCATTGACCGTAATTCCTATTGGAGCTAACTCTTGCGCTAATGTTCGTGTGAAAGCTGATATGGCTCCTTTTGTTGCTGCATAGGCTAGCTCTCCCACCATAGGACCTAACTCTTGTCCTGATGTCATATTTATAATTCGACCAGACGTGAAATGGGCTTTTTGAAAAAGACGAGCAAATTCAACACAAAGAAGAAATGTTGATCGCATATTTACAGCGTAATGTTGGTCAAGCGTCTGGGCATCTAACTGTACATAGCCATCCTGTGTGGAATGGGCTGCATTATTAATTAAAATGGAAGGGACGCCTAGTTTTTCTTCGACCGTCTGAAGAATCGTTTGTGCTGCTTGGGTCTCTGATAAATCAATTGTCATTTCTTCACACATGATCCCCATACTGAGAAGTTCATCTTTAAATTCACCAATCCAATTATGATCAGCATGCCAGTGCGTGAAAAAAATATGTACACCATCAGCAGCTAACCTTCTACAAATGGCTGTTCCAATATCTCGTGGATGGCTCGCACCTGTAATGACTGCAATTTTGTTTTTACTCATATTTCCCCTCCATTTTTTAAGAATTATTTAACCATCACGTTTAAGCAAAAAAAGGAGCAAAACCACAATGGTCTGCTCAGCCTTTGAAAATAAGTGCTCGACTAATTGCTAATGAATAGCAATCTTATTTTGTACTTCAATTTGAAATGCCTGTACATCAAATCGATGCTGTCGAATTATATCTTCCGCTAACTGTTGAGCTTTCTTTTGCATCCCTGCATTTTTATCTTCCGTTAAATTAATCATTACTTGAATAGATTCTGAGGTAATGCTGTGCTCGACACTAAAGTCACCATAGTTTTGATCAATCATCGTTTCAAATAGATTAGCCATAACGTCATTATAGCTAAGTCGAGTCGATTCTGTTGCTGCCGGTTCATAAAGGTCCTTCAATGTCAGCTGAAAAGAGATTGGATTTAAATCATTTTTCTGGATACAATTTAACATAATCTCCTCCATTTTCTTCTTCGCCACTATGTCCATCTCTTCCGGTAAGGACACTAGCAGTTCAATCTTTCCGCTGGGCAGAACACCATAGTCTAATTGAAAGCTAAAAGATTCTTTACAAAGGGCATTAAAAATATCACTAATTAAAAAATGATATTGTTGAATATAACTTAATAATTCATTATTACTAGTTCGTGACATAGTAATAGTTGATTTTTCAACATATTGAATAGGTGCATTTGCTAACAAAACAAATGCACTACAAACAATAAATGCAAGTAGAAACCATAAAGAAAATATTCTATTAATAAACATCTATAGCCCCCTTATTCGGGACTATATGCAAATTCTCTAAAGTTAATTACGGTAGGATCTTATAAAACAACACACGGTCTTGATTTTCACCGCCATAATTACTATGAATGGAGATAGCATCCACTGTCTTGTCACCTTTTTCCATTCTAAACCCCATATTAGTATGGAAGGCAATGGACACTTCATTAATAGGAGACGTTACACATTTGACAATATTTCGATGATATTGCTTTACCACATGAAAGAAAACATCATACAGTCTTTTGGCAATATTCTGTTTTCTGTAATCAGGATGGACTCCAACAAAGTGGATAAACGCTTCATTTGAGTTGGATTGCGATAAAAAGCCGACTAGAAAACCAATAATTTCGCCATCCTTTTCCATAATGAGGCTCGTATTCGTAAAATGATCGAAAAATAATTTAGGTAGTTTATCTGACATATTCCTTCCGCCCCACCAGTCATTAATTAACGGGGATAAAGTATAGTAATCTGAACTTTGTAAGCTACGAATATTCATAGAAAACCTCCTTATTTTCAATTCTTACATGATATTTTGGCTATGGTTCTGAAGGGGCGAACGTTTGCACCGCTACCACAATTAAATAAATGGTGACAATCACCATACCAAACACACTACCAATGCGTATTAATTTAATTTGCAATTCGGAAACCTCTGGCGTCTCTTTGTAGCGCCAGCGCTCAAAAAATAAAAAGCTTTCCACTGGATCATACAAACTCCATATACAGTAGCCATATACCGGTATGGATAAAACAATACTGATGAATAACAACTCTATACCCTCCATCTAGGATGTTTAATCCTATTATTATTTTACCCTACCATTTATTTCAATTTCAATAATTCGATCAAGCCTTAGCTATGACTAATGACTTTAACGTCTCACTTAACGTCTGAATGCGGTTTGTTGAATCTGTCATCTTCACTAATAGCTGATTTTCTTCTTCCACAGAATGCAATATGTCAACCGTAGACGTTGCATTTTGCTCGGTCATTTTATTTAGCTTTTCAATTTGCTTTTGAATTGACTCGAATTGTCTGATGGCATTGCTTAATTCATTCATTCCTCTAGTTAAATCTGTATTTGTTTGC
>NZ_DAMDAY010000080.1:18761-20727 GCF_032093475.1 Lysinibacillus sp.
TTGCGTAAATGAATCCTTTAAAACATTGAAGAAATGACTAACATCTCGTAACAGTTGTTCCCCGTACTGAAGCGCTTTTTCACCGTCTTCGGAACGCTGATGTGCCTCCGTTGATTTTTCAAACAAGGTTTTCGTTACATTGGTAATGCTTACAGTAATAGCGGCGCTTTCTTCTGCTAGCTTACGCACCTCATCTGCAACAATGGCAAATCCTTTCCCATGTTCCCCTGCTCTAGCCGCTTCAATGGCTGCATTAAGTGCCAATAAATTCGTCTGCTGAGCAATATGTGTGATGCCCTTTAACAAGCTATCCACTGTTTGCAAACTATGCTGAAGCTCGTTTACCGTTTCCGCCGTTGAGCTCATCGCGTGACTCATCACACTCATTTGTGTCATCGCATCCTGCATTTTGTCCCACCCAGCCAATACTTCTTGCTGAAGCTGAGTAGAGCTTGCCACTGTATCCTTCGAGATGGTCAATGTTTCATTAACAAAGTGAACCGAATCGCCCATGGTGCCATGAATCATTTGTAAACTAGATGACTCTTGCTGGATACTGGCAGAAATATCTTCTGTGGCGATTAATATTTGTTTACTTGAACCTGAAATCCTTTGCATTGTTTGTTGGAACTGTGTCACATGCTCGTCCAGAGCCTGACTACTTTTTTCAATTTCTTGAAAGGTCATTTGTAATTGATTGTAGGATGCTTGCATCTCATTTTGCTGAATTTCTGCATGTTCAATCAGCTCATTGCCCCATTTTGCAATTAAATAAAAGGCAATAATCACTCCATTCAAAATCGCCAAAAGTGTCACAAAAACAACGATATCATCAAATGGCCCCAGTAAAGATGGTGAGTTAACCATATATAATATGAAAAAACTGATGTTTGTTAAGATCCCAAAGAATACGATTAATTCCTTTTTAAAATACAGGGCAATAATAGCCACCGTACAAAGCAAAATATAATGTTTGTTTAATGAAAAGCTATCAAGCAAAAATAAGGTAAAGACAACACTAGACGGAATTAAGCCAAAAATAAAGCCTTTAATATAGGTTTTGATTGGCAATAAATAGTTACATACTGCCAACGTGATGACGGCTAGTCCAACAAATAAAAATAATATGCCTTTCGATAGGATTAGAGGTCCACAAATTAAAATAGCTAAGATTGAAATAATAGCTAAATTTACACGGTGGACCTTTCGCGTGTCGTAACGAATTTTATGCTCCATTGTAATCCCCCTAAAAAATGAATGGACATTCAGTTTAATTTTCTATTATTATATAGTATAACTACTGCTTTTTGTAGCTAAATATTGTATATTGAAGCATATTTTATACATCTTTGAAATTAAAGGAGGAAAATGAATTGAGTAGAGTTCAACAAATTGCATCAAATTTTTATTGTATTGATACACATGATTTAAATCGGGAACAACGAACGAGCTCCTATTTATTAATCGACGAAAAAATTACTCTAATTGAAACTTCTGCAAGCCCATCCGTTCCTTACATAATGGAAGGATTAAAGGAGTTAAATATTGCATTAGAGGATATTCACTATGTCATCGTGACACATATTCATTTAGACCATGCAGGAGGAGCAGGGTTATTTTTGCAAAGCTGTCCTAATGCAAAATTAGTTGTCCATCCACGAGGGGCAGCTCACATGATTGACCCAAGCAGACTTATTTTCAGTGCAAAAGGAGTCTATGGAGCTGAATTTGATCGCCTCTTTGATCCGATTGTGCCAATTGATGCTGCACGAATTATTGAAGTAAGTCACGAGCAACGTCTAGATTTAGGCCAACACCATTTAACGTTCTATCATACAGAAGGCCATGCGAAACATCATGTATCTATGCTCTATTCCGCTACCAATGGTCTTTTTGTAGGGGATACAACCGGGGTTCGTTATCCTGAAATGGATGGAGAAGCAATTGATTTAATTATTCCATCCAC
>NZ_DAMDAY010000080.1:20737-21274 GCF_032093475.1 Lysinibacillus sp.
CCACTTCGCCTAACCAATACAACCCAGAAACAATGGAGCAATCCATTCAGTTGTACGAAAAACTTCAAGCAGCTGAGTTATATTTTGGCCATTATGGTGCCTATAAAAATCCAGCTGAAGCTTATCGCCAAGTACGCTATTGGACACCCCTCTTTTTAGCAGAAGGTAAAAAAGCCCAAGCTGCATCAAGCGACTTCCAGGAGCAAGTCCACTATTTAGATGCTCGCTTAAAGGAGCTTTTATTCAGCTATTTACAGGAAAACGGCATTCCAACAGATCATCCAGTCTATCAAACGATTCCTTTCGATACCATTGTGTCGTCAATGGGAATTCTAGATTACTTAGAAAAAGTCAATGCACAAGTGCCTCTATAACAGTAAAAAGAGATGTCTCCATGATGAGGAGACACCTCTTTTTAAAAGGAACGTAAAGTTTCTCCTTTGAATTTTGATGCTTTTGACTTTGATGGATACGCTTCTATTTGGGACTGAGGTTGATCATCCTATTGATTGAAGCGCTCCTTCTTGAGTCAAAAGC
>NZ_DAMDAY010000081.1:0-21128 GCF_032093475.1 Lysinibacillus sp.
ATATATATATATATATATATATATATATATATATATATATTTTTTTTATTTTTTAATTTTTTATTAATATCCAAAACAAATAACAAAAGTAATTATTATCATTAAAAACAACCTTCAAACCGTTGATACATAAGGGTTTCTAAGAGATTTTAAAAGTGTTACTTTTCGTAACTTTTTCGTCCGATTCGTCATTTTCCAATAACTTTTGCTGAATTACAGTATCTTTTCGCTCTATTAAAGTAACCCCATAAATGAAATATTTATTTTGAGCACCACGCTCTCTCTTAAAACCTTGTGATTCTAAAATTCTATAAAACGCTCGATTTTTGAGTTGGTGTTCGCCATTTCTGTAACACCAGTTTGAATAAACTTCATATAATTCTTTCGCTTCAATCTTTGCGTTTATTTGCTTATGGCAACGTTCAAACATAAACGGTCCAAGAATGTCCATTTCATCTTTATAATCACCTGTAGCTTTCATAACGATCCTTGGCTCATTCAACCCCTTCTGCTGCCACTTCAAACAACCTTCGATAGCCCAATTCAGGATGCCTGGCATTTCGAGTGACAACTTTTCAGGTAACTTTTTATCACGCTTTTCCTTTGGTAGTTGTAGGTTAAATGGAATTAATCGAATACGTCTCCAAATACCTTCGTCAACACCCTTGATTACTGGTTTATGGTTAGTCGTAAAGAATACTTTGAACTCTGGAATGAACTCGAAATATTCTTGTCGTAGAAAACGTGCTAATACTGGTTCCCCACCTGTAATTTGCTTTACAAAAGCCTCCGACAATTGTTCTCCATCTTCCGATTCAATCGCTGATACAAAACGGCTGCCGACCAATCTTGCAATGTCATTGTTCGCACCAGTTTCCTTTTTCTTAATAAACGTGTCCGATTTAGCTTGTTTACCGTATTCGCCCATGAGGTCCTTAATCGTATTAATAAACGTTGATTTACCATTACTACCCCCTCCAATTAGGAAGACCATAATTTGTTCGCTTATTTCACCCGTTAAGCTGTAGCCTATTAAACGTTGCATGTACTCAATCAACTCTTTGTCACCCTGGAATATTTGCTCTAAGAAACTTAACCATTCAGGGCATTTTGCTGATTCGTCAAAAGTAATATTCGTTATTTTTGTTAGGCCAAGCTCACGATCATGTGGCTGTAATTTACCATCTTTAAGATTTACTACTCCGTTTTCTACATTGAGTAAATATTTATGACGATCAAATTCTTCTCGATCACCTGGTACTAGCGACATTAAAAATGACAAGCTATTTTTATGAACATTTAATCGTTCACACATCTTCGCCCATTTTTGCTCGCCTTCGTCTTCGGATTTGTACAATCCTCGTAACACCTTAGCTGCAATACGATAAATTTCTTTTTTGTTATCTATCTTCCATCGCTTGCCGTCCCAAATAAGCCATCCCATATCATTCACATATTTAATTGCATGGCCGTATTCATCTGCTATTCTTTCAGCGTTTCCTAGTTCAGTTAAACGGAATTTCTTTTTCGGTTTGTCCTCCACAACCTCTTCATCACCACTATGGAAGTCAAACGAAAATTCTTCATAGTGCTGCTGGTCTAACACAGTTGTAGAAGTGGAGGAAATAGCTTCTGCTATTGTTCTTTCTCCATACGTTTCACCTGTATCACTAAAGTGGATTCGGTCCCATTTATCACGCATTAATGATGTTTCTCGGAACATTGAATCCATTCTAGAAGCGCTTTTACCAGTCCAAAATGCCAAATGATTACACAATGCTAAATCACTAGATGAATGATCATCATTTATTAAATTTCCGATATACAGCGAGCGTATTTCATCGCCACTCTTTGACCTGAACATTCTTTCCCAAAGCGCATCATTTGAAAGTTTAATTTCATCATTTTCATATTCAGCGAGGTTCACGCGACCTTTTATATCGCTATCATCAAAATACTTTTCAAATATCTCTGCCAGCTCGTCAGTGCGATTATATATTTGATTGGAATTCTCACGATTG
Organism: Lysinibacillus sp.; assembly: GCF_032093475.1. Lineage (NCBI taxonomy): Bacteria > Bacillati > Bacillota > Bacilli > Caryophanales > Bacillaceae > Lysinibacillus > Lysinibacillus sp. The sequence goes on from NZ_DAMDAY010000081.1 coordinate 2,022, forward strand.
CCAGTCATGGTGAAGTAACGACCATATTGGTAAATTTCTAATCCATGCTTTGCACTTTTACGACCAGTACCCACTACAGACTGTGGAAGGCTACCCTTGATGATGATATGAAGGCCTTTACCACTCGGCGAAAATTCTGTGTAACTATCTAAAGTGTCAATGATCTCCGTTGCAAAAGTGTTTGGCTTACCTTCAACAACACACTTATCAATATCAATTCCTATATAGTTGTCCTGCCTGCTAAATACGAAGCCTATGCCATCATAGTCACCTTCTAAATAGAATTTGACTGCTGTTGCAAATGTAGCCCAGGTACTTCGGTTATTTGCTTGTGCCTTTTCCCCATTTGCTTGATATGGCACCTTAGTTGGCTTGCCATTTACTAACTCTGACCGCCAGAGGATCCATTGGGCAAGGGCTTTAAGCTCTGACGGTATGCTATTAAAATCATAGTGTTCTTTCATTGTTGCCCTCCAATATTACTAACAATATATTCATATTTAAATAAATTCTGGTACAATATTAGTTATTGCATAACCAAAATATATAAATTAAAGGAGACAAAAGCATGGACCCAATAATTACTGGTGCAATAACTAAAGCAACAACAGATGTAGTTAAAGAAGTAGCAAAAGAATCAAAAGAGCCTAGAAAAACTTTTGATGATTTATGGTATTTAACTTTCGGTAGACTTGGTTTAACAGCCGATAAATTAAGATTTAAACATCAAATTGATTTAGAAAGCTACAAAAACTCATTGATTCAAGAAATTGAAACTATTCCAGAAGAAAATCTTCAGGAACCTAAATTAAGTATCATAGGACCAGCTTTAGAAGCATCCCGGTTTTATATTGAAGAAGAAGAATTACGTAAAATGTTTGCCAAAATTGTCGCAGCTTCCTTTGATAAAACAAAATCACCAAACACACACCATTCATTTGTTGAGATAATAAAACAAATTACACCGATTGAAGCAAAGATACTTAAGCTATTTATCAATGAAACTGCACTACCAATTGTTCGTTATAAAATCACAAAAACTGGGACTGAATCTGTTATTGATTTGGGTTATCCAGTTTTCAAAGGATTTCTTGACGATATTATTTCTGGTAAAGAATACGCAATTGAATTATCAAATTTAAAAAGGTTGAATTTGATTGAAGAAAATGATTATTATTTAAAAGACGAAGAGAAATACGATTTTTATAAAAATTCAACTTTCCATAAAGAAACAGTTGAATACTTCTCAAAAGTTCAAAAAGAATGCAATTTGGCCAAAGGAATTTTAGAACTAACTCCACTTGGAAAAGGTTTCATAAAAGTATGTTTGTAAAGATCTATAAACATTTTTATGACATGATGTTGTAACGTAGCCATAATATTAAAGAGGTCTGCCAAAAACAGACCTCCTATTAATTTTTATTTAGAATGGAACGTCATCTTCACCTACAACGATTGGGCCACCTTGAGATGCTGGAGCTCCTACCTGTGATTCTTTAAAGCCTTTTACCTCTGGATATTTGTTTCCGTTGTATTCACGATGCCCCACTGTAACCACTAAATTCTTGTGTAACAATGTATCTGCCCATTCTTTATAAGAATTGAATGTTAGACCATCAGGGAATTTAGCAGCTTTCGAAATGGCTTGTAATCTCCACATTGATTTTTCAGAGATTGTAAAATTATCATACAAGATTTTTTGTCCTTGGTGATTTTGCGGAACATCTGAACGAATTTCATAATCCACTGTAATTTTGTTGTTACCATTTGTTGATTTTCCCATTTCATAATTAATTACAGTTACTTCATAGTCACCGATAGCGATTAATTCAAATCCGCCTTTTGCTTCTTCATGATTAATTTTGAACATGTTATTTTCCTCCAATTAATTTGATAATTTTTTCGACCATAGCTACGGTCATATTTTCTAGTTGTAAATTTGCTTTAAACTCGCAATCCGAAACAATCTTAGCTACATTAGCATCTGTGGAAGACAATTCGCGGATTTTGGCTACATTGCTTAAACGATTAGCTTCTTCCTCTTCACGTCTTGCTCGTTCCTCTGCTTGTACATCGATGCCTAATTCAAGGTAGCGATATAGCTTTGAACCAATTTCAGGCGTGATAACAAACTCATCGTCTTCAAATAAATTAGTGATGTCTTTACTTACTCTCGCCATATGGTCCATTCCAATAGAGAACACGGTATCAAACTCGTATTCCATATCATCTTTTTGAACTGGCTTCATACCAACTTTTTTAGGAACATTCTTGCCATCAACTAGCTCGATTACATAATCACTTTTTACTCGTAAAGTTGTAATCATGTGAACAGCTGCAGTCGTCAAACCTTTTACTAACTTGCTAGATTCAGGAGCAAGCTTACCCCAGTTTTGAAATGAGTTACCTTGCATCCCACCATGAGTTTCAACAACTCCACCTTCGCCCTGCCATTGATGTGAAAGGCTGTCTACAATAATGACCTCTACACCTTGTTGCATTAATAAATTAATAGCCATGTTGTCAAAATGAAGATTTGGATTACGACGGAAATTTTTGTAATGTTTGTTCTACATATTTAGTAAATGAATGCGCTCATGTTTTAGGTTACGATGATTTTAACGATCAAGATTATATAATAAAGGAATCTTGTGGAACTATTTTAGCTGGAAATGCTCGTTATTGTCATAAATGTGGAAATCCATCTAGGTTTATGAATGACGGTCATTTAACAGCATGGAATTACAACCCATTACAAAGAGAAGAATTACCATTTTAAATACATAGGGCAAGCAATTCCGCTTGCTCTTTTCTTATATGCATGAAAGGAGAATTTATATGGCTAGTATCACAAAACGTGGTAGCACATGGCAATATATGATTAATCACTATGTGGATGGCAAAAGAAAGCCTATTTCTAAAGGTGGTTTTGCTACTAAAAGAGAAGCACAAATAGCAGCTGCAGAAAAAGAATTATTATTAAAAAAAGGTAATCAAGTAATTGTTAAAGAAAAACCATTTTCAAGTTATTTTGAAGAATGGATTGAATTGTATAAATCCAACAAACATATTAACACATATAACCGTTATTCAAATTCTGTTGAACGTGTTAAGGAATATTTTAAAGATAAACCGATTCAAAAAATTACTCGAGCTGATTACCAAATGTTTTTAAATGAATATGGTAAAGGTAAATCGAAGGAGACTGTTAGGAAGCTTAATACACACATACGAGCGTGTGTAAGAGACGCAATTGAGGAAGGATATATAACAATAGACTTCACTCGCAAGGTGGAATTAAACGCTACTAATAATGTTAAAAAGAGTGAAGATAAACATTTGAACTATAATGATAGCGTGAATTTGTACAAAGAGTTATTTAATCGTTTATCGCCTTCCACAAGTACTTACCATTTAATTTTATTAGGTCTTGTATCAGGATTAAGATTTGGTGAACTAACAGGACTAACCACAGATTGTTTCGATTTTAAAACGAATCAAATAAAGGTTTATAGAGCTTGGGACTACAAAAGAGGAACTGGTTTTGGACCATTAAAAAATGAACAATCAGAAAGAAAAATATCTATTGATAAGAAAGTTATGAATGAATTTAAAAAACTAATATTAGCAATACCTGAAAATGAAAACAATTTGGTTTTTTATAGACAATCGTCCGTTAAAACAGTAACAAATGAAGGTGCAAATAAATTATTACGAAAAACCCTAGATGCATTAGAAATCGAACATATCTCCATTCATGGTTTACGACACACACATGCGAGTGTCTTAATTTATAAAGGAGCTAATATTCATTCTGTTTCTAAACGATTAGGACATTCAGATATTCAAACAACACTTGATCACTATTCGCATGTATTAAAAGAAATGGAAGAACGAGATGAAGAGATAGCGATTAATGTTTATTCATCTTAATTTCTTTGTTCACCATGTTTACATTTTGTTTACCTAATTTATTTTTTATATGTCATTCAATGCGATTCTTAAAAGTATTAATATAAACAAAAAACGCTCAAAACCCTGTATTCATAAGGTTTCAAGCGCTTTTCAATTTGGTTAAAAATTAACCTTTGATTTGTTATTGACGTCCCAGGAGGGATTCGAACCCCCGACCGACGGCTTAGAAGGCCGTTGCTCTATCCAGCTGAGCTACTGAGACATGATGTCGTTTCTTATGTATTCCATAGGAAGGACAATATTTATTATATGTACTTTATAGCATAATGTCAACATTAATTTTACTATGTAGGCAAGGTTTGCCTCATATTTTTTATCATATGCTGTGATAGTATCGATTATACCATCTCTTCACCTTCTAAAGGGACGAATATAAAAAATTTTGCTACACTATTGGCGATAAAAACTTGGAGGTATGTTTGATGTTTAAGGATTCAGTTGTTATTGTCACAGGTGGTGCACAGGGGATTGGGAAAGGTATTGTTCATGCCTATGCACGACAGGGAGCAAAAGTAGTGATTGCCGATTTAAATGAAGGGCTTGGTCAACAATTAGAACAGGATCTGCTTGCTAAAGGCTACTCTGTATTATTTGTTCACACGGATGTGACGAAGGAAGAGGAGATCGTTCATTTAATGCAACGAGCTGTTGAGCAATACGGGACGATTCATATTTTAATTAATAACGCTGGAAAGTTTCAGCATAAATCTCCTTATGATGTGACGTTTGAGGAGTGGAGTGATCTTTTGCATACGAATTTAACGAGTACCTTTTTTTGTGCAAGAGAGGCAGCAAAGGTGATGAGACACAATGCGAAGGGTGGTGCGATTGTTTCATTGGCTTCGACGCGAGCGGAAATGTCTGAGCCTGATACAGAAGCCTATGCGGCTACAAAAGGTGGAATTGTGGCATTAACCCATGCTTTAGCCCGATCTTTAGGGCCTGATCAGATTACTGTGAATTGTATTTCGCCTGGTTGGATTGAAACGGGCGATTATGCAGCTCTTCGTCCAATAGATCATGCGCAGCATTTGTCGGGAAGGGTTGGTGTACCAGAGGATATCGCACAGGCTTGTCTCTATTTAACCAATCCGCAGAATAATTTTGTGACAGGCATTAATATTACCGTTGATGGTGGTATGACCAAAAAGATGATTTACGAAGAGTAATCATAATCTCCTTTACTTTCTTGTTCTTCATACTTAGAGATTGTGCGGAGTATGCTACTGTAGGAGAAAAAACAAGAAGGAGTGAAGCCTTGTACCCCTATTCAAATGGTTTTACTTTAAGCCAGCTGTACCAAGGTCCCTATGGTCAATATACGGCACCGATTCGACACATTTTAAATTCCAATGATTATCGTCGTTGTATCAGTAAAAACGAAGCAGATTTTATGGCCATGAATCGCTTACTCTGGATGGAGCATGTGAATTGGACACGGATGACGATCATCAGCATTGTCTTTAATTTACCTGATTTACCTTTTGTGCAACAGCGTTTGCTACGAAATGCAACCGATTTAGGGAATTGTCTACGGCCCTTTTACGGTGACTCTGTAGCAGATCGCTATGCGGCCTTAATTAAGGAGCATTTACTTATTGCTGCACAATTAGTAACAGCAGCTGCTAAAGGAGATGCTTCAACAGCGGAAGTGAAAGAAAAAGAATGGTATCGCAATGCAGATGATATTGCCATATTTTTGCATACAATCAATCCTTATTTAAGTAGAGAAGCTGTACAAAAAATGTTTTATACGCATTTAGCTTTAACGAAAAATGAAGCGGTGACGATGATACAAAAAGATTATCAAGCAGATGTAGAGGTTTTTGATGAAATTGAAGCAGAGGCACTTGCGATGTCTGATATGATTGCCAGCGCCATTGTGATGCAATTTTGTTACCTCTTTTAATTACGTAAGCTTTTTATGTTCCATTACTGGTGGGAAAACTCTAGCCACCTTGTTCTTGGCATAATGGGCAATAGGCTCCATATGTTGAAAAGTTTTTTTCATAAAGGAAGCGAGTGAATTGCTTTGAATGGTTACTCTGGCTCGTTGCAACTCCCAAGGTGAGTGGTGGATATCAATACGAAGCAGTTTATTGTTGTATTTTGACCATGAATGATAACGTTCTACGATCCAGTGATCAAAATTCGTGGCTGTATGATCCCCCAATGTAAAAGTAACTTTTAATCTTTCATCACATGCCTTGTAATGGCTTGTATAAGAAAAGTGATGATTAATTTGTTTGCCTACTAATTGTGAATAACGATATGGTAAGCTCCCGATTGCCGTTACCTTTGATAGTAAATAATTAGTCACATCTAGATGAAAAAAATATATTCCTTTCCTACCGTTATACTTGACATATGTTCGGACATTCAACTGTAAATAGTTATTCATGCCAGGGATGGGCGGTAGAAAGCGAAGTCGATGTCGATGAACTTTAAAAAGGACAGCACTAAGCCAAGCATTCTCTTCAAAGAGATCGAGCTGTAACTCATTCGGTATATATTTTTGTAGTTCTTGGGGAGATATAGGCCAATGTAAGAATAATACATCTTGCCATGTTTGTGTCATCATCCACATAATAAAACTCCTTTCTAACGACTAGTTTTTCCTAGAAAGGAGTTATTCAAACAAACGAACTATTTATCTTGCTCAGCAGATTCTATTTCAACATAACGATAATATAAATTACGTAATTCAGATTCTTTATACAAACCTAAATGACTTTTGTATTGGGGATGTACCATTATCCCCTGTGCTCGTAATTTTTTGACAAACCAACCTTTTGAATATTGATGCACCGAACCCATTCTCCTTTATCTTTATTCATACATAGGGTATGCACTTGAATTCTTGAGGGTGCCTTTGTGCAATAAAAAAAGAGAGGCGGTATCCTCTCTTTTTTAAGTGCCACAAAAAGTGCGATATGGTTGACTACACGATTCAGGCAATGAAGCATAGTTCTGTTGCTCTTTTGTATGGGCGTAGGGCTGCGCAAGGACTTTTAATAAGTTGTTCATCACACTATAATCCCCTCGTTCTACTGCCGCTTCTAATGCCTCTTCTACTCTGTGATTGCGTGGAATAACAGCAGGATTATGCTGTTGCATTAATTGTTGTGACATTTCTTTCGTCTGCTCCTGCCTCTCTAATCGCGCTTGCCATTTTTGATACCATTCTTTAAAAGCTGATGCAGTAGTTAACTCAGATTCATTTACCTGGTCAAATGTTAACGCGATAAATGTATTTGTATAGTCTGCTTTGTATTGTTGCATGAGCTGCAAAAGTTCTTCAATTAATGCTGCATCCTCTTGTTCTTCAGTAAATAATCCTAGCTTAGCACGCATCCCCTTCATCCAATTTTGAGTATACAGCTGGGGATATTGTTGCAGAACATCCTGTGCCAGTTGAATAGCTTCTTCCTGATCTTCATGAATTAAAGGGAGTAACGCTTCAGCCAAGCGTGTGACATTCCAGCCACCTATATTTGGCTGGTTGCCATAAGCATAACGACCTTGATGATCAATTGAGCTAAATACTGTCGCTGGATCATAGGTGTCCATAAACGCACAAGGGCCATAATCAATCGTTTCACCACTAATCGTCATATTATCTGTATTCATCACACCATGGATAAAGCCAACTAATTGCCACTTAGCTATAAGAGACGCTTGTTTTTTGATTACTTCCTGTAGAAAATAAAGATAACGATTTTGGTCTCCTAAATCTGCTTGGAAATGTCGCTCTAATGCATAATCAGCTAAGAGCTGAAGCTCCTCATCCGTCCCCCAGTTTGCGGCAAATTGAAAGGTTCCTACACGCAAATGGCTACTGGCAATTCGTGTGACAATAGCACCTGGCAGTTCAGTTTCACGCATAATCGTTTCACCGGTAGTCACGACTGCTAAACAGCGGGAAGTAGGAATTCCTAACGCGTACATCGCCTCACTTATAATATACTCCCTTAACATTGGACCCAATGCAGCTCTTCCATCACCACCACGAGAATAAGGTGTTCTACCGGAACCTTTTAATGCGATATCATAGCGTTCATTATGGGGGGTTATTTGTTCACCATATAGCAGCGCCCGACCGTCACCTAGCATATTAAAATGACCGAATTGATGTCCTGCATAAGCCTGCGCAATTGGTTCGCCACCTTCTGGGATTTTACTACCAGCCAAAATGGCTACTGCCTCCTCATCTTGTAAAGCTTCAATGTCTAGGCCAAGTGATGTTGCTACTGCTTCATTAAGCAACACCAGTTTTGGTGAACGTACAGGATTTAATGAAATGTCGGAATAAAAAATACTTGGTAGTCGAACATAACTATTATCAAAATGCCAGCCAATTGTCTTTTTCATGATGTCTCCTTTGGTTCCTTTTGAGTTTATTTTTTCTATTTCATCATCTTTCATTCATAGACAATTTTACCACTATTCATAGTCAATATAAAAATCCGCAATAACTTCGGAAGTCTTGCGGATTCATTTCCTCTTATTTTCTTTGAAATGTATGACTAGCTATACATTGGTGATCGTCAGTCCAGAATGCCACTTTAAATGTAGAAGCCTCTATTTCCACAATAGCAAAGCTTTTCTCTTTGCAACCACGTGGTTTTAATAAGCTTCCAGGATTTAAAAATAAAATATCATCTATCATTTCAGCACCGAGGATATGGGAATGACCAAAGCACACAATTTGTGCATCTAGCTCTTTAGCCCGATAGGATAATGAAAGAATGGAATTTTTCACATTGAACAAATGACCATGGGTTATAAAAATCCTTACGTCATTATTCATGAAAATTTCTTCTTCTGGATAAGCCTTCTCATGATCACAGTTCCCACGTACTTTTATCATTCCCGCTAATGACTCATGCGCGAAAGGAAGTTCACTATCTCCACAATGAATCACAGTGTCTATTTCTGGATAAAAACCCTTTACTCTTTCAATGACTTGGCTGTCACCATGTGTATCACTCATAACAAGTATTTTCATGGATATCACCTCTTATTTTATAAGATTCGGTAATTGCTCCTTTAACTTGCGAATGGCATTGCCACGATGAGAAATTGCTCCTTTTTCTTCTGGAGAAAGCTCTGCCATCATACGGTTTAAGCTTGGTACGAAAAAGATAGGATCATAACCAAACCCGTTCGTTCCACGTTTTTCATGTGCAATGACACCTTCACATGTACCAAAGACCGTTGTTGTTACAAATTCGGGACCTGCTATAGCAATGCAGCAGCAAAAACGTGCTGTACGTTTATCATCTTCGACCCCTTGTAAATTTTCTAATAGTTTTATCATGTTTGCTTCATCATCATGATCGCCAGCATAGCGAGCAGAATACACGCCTGGTTCACCATTTAAAGCATCTACTGCTAAACCACTATCATCAGCAATCACAATCGTACCAAGCTCTTTTGCTAAGGCTTCTGCTTTTAAGATTGCATTTTCTTCAAACGTTGTCCCTGTTTCTTCTATTTCCATTTCTGGTGCCACTTCAAACATTGTTACTACTTCATAACCAAGTGGTCCAAATAATGCTTCGAAATCCTTTGCTTTTCCTTTATTTTTCGTTGCGATTACTACTTGTTTCATATTATTGATTCCCTCCAACCTTGTTTGCTAGTTCACCAAGTGTTGTTTTTTGGAGCTCTACTAATTGCTGAATGCCCTTTTCACCTAACGCTAACAATTCATTCAGTTCTTCACGGGAAAAGGTTGCTTCTTCGCCAGTTCCCTGTAATTCAACAAATCGCCCTGCACCTGTCATCACAATGTTCATATCAACAGCAGCAGCTACATCTTCAACATAATTTAAATCTAAAATGGCACCCTGCTCTTCTACGATACCTACACTAGTTGCTGCTAAAAAGTCTGTTACTGGGAATTTCTCGAATGGCTTTTCTTCAGCAAATTTAGCAATAGCTTGTGTCATGGCAACAAATGCACCTGTAATGGATGCTGTACGAGTGCCTCCATCTGCTTGAATGACATCACAGTCAATCCATACTGTACGTTCTCCCAATGCTTCTAAATCCACTACAGCACGCAATGAACGCCCAATTAAGCGCTGAATTTCCATCGTACGTCCATTGACTTTCCCACGAGAAGATTCACGAGGTGTACGTTGAGCTGTTGCACGAGGGAGCATTGAATACTCAGCAGTAATCCATCCTTTTCCTTGCCCACGTAAAAAGCCAGGTACTTTGTCTTCAATTGTAGCTGTGCAAATTACTTTTGTGTTTCCCACTTGAATCAATACGGAGCCTTCTGGATGTAAAAGATACTCACTATCCATTTTTATCGGTCGTAGCCCGTCTGCATTTCTTCCATCGAATCTTGTCATATATTTCGTTCCTCCTAAAAGCTTTCGCGCACTCATCTTATCATAATTTGTTTCATCAAAAAAGTACTCGTCGGCTTATGTATGATGCTGAAAACGGCAAAAATCAGCCTAGCCAGTTGCTAAGCTGATTTTTTATTTTAATGTCATACGTTTTATGTCAAGAGTACCTTGCCCTAGCCAATTCTCAGCAATCGAACGGAAAATTGGAACAGAACCGGTTGCAAAAAATTTATGAGCAGGCACCGTATTTGCGTTTGCTAAAGTGCCGTTATACGCTAACATTTCTTGAACATCCTTTGCTGTTTCTTCCGCAGAAGAGAGTACATTAACATCTTCTCCGACAACAGCTTCAATTTGTTTTTGTAGGATAGGATAATGTGTACATCCTAAAATAACCGTATCGAATTGTTGATTTTTCAACGGCTTTAAGCCTTCCGCTATCAGTTGATTAGCAAAGTCACCTTTGTATTCGCCACTTTCTACAAGTGGTACGAATGTTGGACAAGCTAGTGGAATAATATGAGTTGACGTATTAAGTGACAATAAGGCTTCTTCATACGCCCCACTTTTTATTGTTCCTTCTGTTGCAAGCACAACGACTTCATGTCGCTTCGTTTTCTTTACAGCTGCACGTGCGCCAGCATTTATAACACCTAGTACCGGAAAAGGCATATTTCTTTGTAAACTTTCGAGTGCTACTGCAGTCGCTGTATTACAAGCAATAACAAGCATCTTAATATTCATTTTTTCAAGTGCTTTTGCCATTTGCCATGTAAAATTCCGTACTTCCTGACGACTTCTTGGACCATACGGACATCTTGCTGTATCGCCAATATAATAGATCGTTTCATTTGGCAATCGCTTCATAATTTCTTTTGCTACGGTTAAACCGCCTACTCCTGAGTCAATAACGCCTATCGGGGCATTCATACTTTCCGCCTCAATCCTGTTTCATGTGTACATGTAGTTTTTCTAAATAGCTTGATAATTGCGCGACTTCTTGTTCATTAAAACCAACAAGCATCTCTTGCAAATATTGCTGTCTTTTTTCAATAACTTCTTGAATAATACGTTCGCCTTTTTCGAGAAGATGAACGACAACGACACGGCGATCATTTTCATCACGCACACGCTTGACTAATTCATTTTTCTCCATACGGTCCACTAAATCGGTTGTCGTACTAAAAGCTAAATATAAACGGTTTGATAATTCGCCAATTGTAATATCACCAAGCTCTTCTAACCACTGTAATGCAACAAATTGTGGCGGCGTGATCGCATAATCGGAAACAATCTCTCTTCCCTTTTGCTTCACGATGGCCGCTATATAGCGTAATTCCTTTTCAACCGTTGCAACGGTTTCAGGTGAGTGCTTTGTTACTTCATCCGACATATAACTATTTCACTCCTAAAAATACGTTGAATAGTTCTATTTTGTCGTTTTTTTCACGAAATAGCAAGTGTCCATTAGTCTAATTTAAATTCTTCCAAGCGTAACAGCTCAATTAACGCCTGAGATCGATTCGTTACACCTAGCTTTTGAATTGTATTGGAAATGTGATTCCGCACTGTTTTTTCACTAATACCAAGCTGCTCTGCAATATCTCTCGTTGTTTTTTCAGCTAATAAAAGCGCAAATATTTCACGTTCTCGGTTTGTTAAAAGAGAACGATGATGAGAGCCATTCATTCAGTTACACCCTCCTCCCCCGCACGTATTGTAACTTATGTTAAGGGGCTTGAAGCGGTGACGGCTATTTGCATGATTATTACATGTTTTCTTTAAAAATTTCGGAAATTGCTTCGACACATACGTTCGTTTTCTGTTTATTGGGTCCATATCTCACCACAATTAAGCGTCGAGATGATTGCCAATGTAGTTTGGTTAGCGGTTTACTCGCAAACAGCTATCACGAAATTGAACAAGATGACTACACTCCTCTCTATTTACACTTTTTACTGAGAAATAATTGCTAGACTAATTAAATGAGCTCTCTCCTCCTCTGAAATCGGCACACTCTTGCCTGTTCGAGGATCCATTTGCACAATTGTTCCGCGACCTGTAAAGCATATTTCATTCTTCTGATTTTTTGCTAGATAATGAATGTCCATTGAAGAATTCCCGACATTCGCTATCTTTGTGTAAATTCGTAGAACATCATCAAAGAAAACTTGTTTTACATAATCACATTGTAAATCAGCTACTATCGGTATAGCTTTTACACCTTCATCCACTGCTGAAGGCATTAAAATACCTAAATGACGAAAATAATCAATTCTTGCTTGCTCAAAATATGTAAAGCTAACGGTATTGTTCATATGCCCGTACATATCCGTTTCCGAAAAACGTACACGTACCTCACTATAAAAGGAAAAATCCTTTTGCCACTCTTGTAAATTTTCAATATATTTTGCCTTCATGTTACACATCCCCTTTTCATTGTTTGCCACTCCTATTTTAAGTCGAGTAATGCATTTGCACTTTTATTAATCATGGCAAATAGTAAATGAATCAATATTCATTATAAAAGAAATTGCTTTATTAGCATAGAAAAATTCACTATTTACCTATTTTTATTGCAAATATTGCTACCCATTACATCATTAGATTGGTTTCTATAAATATAAAAAACTCCCTCACACAAAAGTGTAAGGGAGTTTGAAAGCCCGCTTATCCGATATTAGTCTACGTAGTGATCAGAACCGAAGAAGTTACGGAACATTTGCACTGTAGTTGCACGGTTAAGTGAAGCGATAGATGTTGTTAAAGGAATACCTTTTGGACATGCAGCAACACAGTTTTGAGAGTTACCACAGTTTGCAAGGCCGCCATCACCCATAATAGCATTTAAACGTTCATCTTTAATCATTGCACCTGTTGGGTGAGTATTGAAAAGACGTACTTGTGATAATGGAGCTGGTCCGATGAATGAAGCTTTTTCAGACACGTTTGGACATGCTTCCATACATACACCACAAGTCATACATTTAGATAATTCATAAGCCCATTGACGTTTACCTTCTGGCATACGTGGACCTTCACCTAAATCATAAGTACCATCGATTGGTACCCATGCTTTAACTTTTTTAAGTGCATTGAACATACGTTCACGGTCAACTTGTAAGTCACGAATAACAGGGAATGTTTTCATTGGCTCAAGTTTAATTGGCTCTGTCAATTGGTCAACAAGTGTTGAACATGATTGACGTGGACGTCCATTGATTACCATTGAACATGCACCACAAACTTCTTCTAAACAGTTCATATCCCAAGTTACTGGCGTTGTGCTTTCACCATTTTCAGTAACAGGGTTTTTTTGAATTTCCATTAAAATTGAAATTACGTTCATACCATGACGGTAAGGTACTTGGAATTTTTGCCAGTAGCTATTGCCGCCTTGTGTATCTTGACGTAAGATTTCCACTTTAACCATTCTTCCAGTATTAGCTGCGATTTGCATAACTTTTAGTCTCCTTTCGCAGAGTAGTCACGTTTACGTGGTGGGATTAAAGAAACGTCGACTTCTTGGTACGTGATAATTGGGTTACCAGTAGTTGGGTCAAACTTCGCCATTGTTGTCTTTAAGAAGTTCTCATCATCACGGTTAGGGAAATCAGGTTTATAGTGTGCTCCACGTGATTCATTACGTAATAATGCACCTTTTGTCATTACTTTCGCAAGAACTATCATATTCTTAAGTTGACGTGTGAAGTGTGCACCTTGGTTACTCCATTTTTGCGTATCGTTAATGTTGATATTATTCCAACGCTCAGTTAGCTCATCAAGTTTTTTCAGTGTTTCTTCAAGCTGATCATTGTAACGTACTACAGTCATTGTAGCAGTCATCATTTCACCAAGCTCTTTGTGAAGTAAGTAAGCGTTTTCTGTGCCATCCATTTTCATGATAGCTTCCCATTTAGCTTGTTCTTCTTTTACGCGAGCATCATAAAGGTCTTGTGGAAGATCTTCAGCATGCTTTTTAAGATGTTTTACATAATCTACTGCGTTTGGTCCTGCAACCATACCACCGTAGATAGCAGATAGTAATGAGTTTGCGCCAAGACGGTTTGCACCGTGTTGTGAGTAATCACATTCACCTGCTGCAAATAGACCAGGAATTTCAGTCATTTGGTTATAGTCAACCCATAATCCACCCATTGAATAGTGAACAGCTGGGAAGATTTTCATTGGTAATTTACGTGGGTCATCCCCTACGAATTTTTCGTAGATTTCGATGATACCACCAAGTTTAACGTCCAATTCATGTGGATCTTTATGAGAAAGATCTAGATATACCATGTTTTCGCCGTTGATACCAAGTTTTTGGTTTACACAAACGTCGAAAATTTCACGTGTTGCAATATCACGCGGTACTAAGTTACCATAAGCTGGGTATTTTTCTTCTAAGAAGTACCAAGGTTTACCGTCTTTATAAGTCCAAATACGACCACCTTCACCACGAGCAGATTCTGACATTAGACGGTTTTTGTCATCTCCAGGAATCGCTGTTGGGTGAATTTGAATGAACTCACCATTCGCATAAGAAGCACCTTGTTGGTATACGATAGAAGCAGCAGAACCTGTATTAATAACAGAGTTTGTTGTTTTACCGAAGATAATACCAGGGCCACCAGTCGCCATAATAACAGCGTCTGCACGGAATGATTTAATTTCTTCTGTACGCATATCTTGCGCTACGATGCCACGGCAAACGCCGTCTTCGTCGATAATAACACCAAGGAATTCCCAGTGCTCATATTTATTTACTAAACCAGCTACTTCGTGTGAACGAACTTGCTCGTCAAGTGCGTATAGTAATTGTTGTCCAGTTGTAGCACCAGAGAAAGCTGTACGGTGGTGTAGTGTACCACCAAAACGACGGAAGTCTAAAAGTCCTTCTGGTGTACGGTTGAACATAACACCCATACGGTCCATTAAGTGAATAATGCCAGGTGCTGCATCACACATACCTTTAACTGGTGGTTGGTTCGCTAAGAAGTCCCCACCATATACTGTATCATCAAAGTGGATCCATGGAGAATCCCCTTCACCTTTTGTATTTACCGCACCATTAATTCCGCCTTGCGCACAAACAGAGTGTGAGCGTTTTACAGGAACTAATGAGAATAAATCAACTTCAGTACCAACTTCAGCTGCTTTAATCGTTGCCATCAGACCGGCAAGACCACCGCCGACAACAATTATTTTGCTTTTCGCCATGATTATTTCTCACTCCTCTTAAAAAATTGCAATGATTGCATGTGTCTATCCTAGCTTCTATGGAATTAAACGAAAGCTAAAATAGCAGCCACACCAACTACACTTAGAATTACGAAAATAATGTTTGTTACGTAAGTAGCAATCTTTTGAGACTGAGGAGATTGTGTAATACCCCAGCTTACTAGGAATGCCCATAAACCGTTAGATAAGTGGAAAGTTGCTGATAAAATACCAACAATGTAGAATCCAAGCATGAATGGATTATTCACGATATTTGCCATCATGTCGTAATCAACGTGTGTGCCAAGTGCTTTTTGAATACGAGTTTGGAAAATATGCCATGCAATGAAAATCACTAGGAATACACCAGTGAAACGTTGTAAAGAGAACATCCAGTTACGGTACGTGCTGAAACGTCCTGTGTTTGGTGTAGCAGTGAATGCAATGTAAACACCATAGAATGCGTGGAACATTAATGGAATATAGATGACAATCCATTCAACTAGGATAAGGAATGGAATCTTTTCCATTACTGCGGTAGCATCGTTGTAACTTTCTGCCCCGCCTGTTGCTGTAAAGTTAATGAACAGGTGCATCGTTAAAAACAGACCTACTGGAATGATCCCAAGTAGAGAATGTAAGCGACGCCATAAAAACTCTCGATCTTTCGACAAGACTGTTACCCCCCTTAGTACTTAAAATAGCACAACAAAAGAAGTCATCATTTTGTAAATGATACTTCATTGACTGTGTATTTCATCATGGTACAATATTATGACATGTTTATTGTACTCTCAAGAGCTACGAGCGTCAAGGCAACTCGGAGTTTTTCATAGAGCTTATTAAAGAACTAATATAGTACATGATGCGTCGTTTTTTCTCGAAAAATCTATCATTACTTTATTACCGCCAAATTTTAAGAATATTCTAAGAAAGAAGGATAACAATGTTAAACACTCCATCTCCTACAATCTCATCATTTGGTTATGAGATCATTCGCGATCATATTCTATCTTCTATACTTGGTAAACATGAAGATGATGTCCTTTATTGGGCAGGTAAAGAGCTTGCACGTAAGTTTCCATGTAAAAGTCAAGACGAACTTATCGCATTTTTCGCAGATGCCTGTTGGGGTACATTAGCGTTATTAAAAGAATCAAAGGATGGTCGCATTTTCGAATTGACTAATGACCCAGAAATATTACAAATCAAACAACGTAGCTTTAGACTTGAGGCGGGATTTATAGCTGAACAAATTCAATTAGCTAAAGGCTATCTTACAGAATGCTATGAAGAAAAACGAGAAAAGCAACACCATGTCATGTTTACTGTCAAATGGGATGTTAAGGAACGTATTATGAATACCATCCCTACAGAGTAATGAAAAGGATTGCCTCCCTTATATGGGATGACAATCCTTTTTTCTTCCTATCATTTCGAACAATTACATAAAATGCTGTTTCTTCTATTATTATATATAAAGTGCTTGCTCTAAATTAAATTCATCATGTAATGCATTTGCTGCACGGATCATATCATCCTGTGGTACGACAACTGATACTTTTATTTCAGATGTACTAACCATTTTTACGGGAATGTTTTCATGGCGTAATCGATCAAACATACGGGCAGCAACACCAGGATTAGACGCCATACCTGAACCAACAATGGAAACTTTTGCTAACCCTATTTCGAAGTCAGCAAAGCTAAAGCCAAGTGATACTTTGCTATCTTCTAGAACCCGCAATGCTTCCGCAAATTCCTCTTTTAAAATGGAAAAAGATACAGTCGGCTTTAATCCATCAATAATCGCTTGAACAATAATATCTACATTGATCCGATTTTCTGCTAGGATGGTAAACATATCGGCTAATGAACCTTCGCTATAGGCATCATACCCAACTGTTAACCGAATAATATCTGCTTCAAAAGCTACACCGCGAACTACTAAATTTTTCTCCATTTCCACTTCCTCCTTCAATAAAGTACCTACCGACTCTACTGAACTAGAGCGGATGATAACTGGTAATTGAAACTTCTTCGCTAACTCTACTGCCCGTGGATGTATAACATGTGAACCTAAATTGGATAGTTCCAACATTTCATCGTAAGAAATTTCCTGTAGCTTTTGGGCATTTGTAACATAGCGTGGATCGGCTGTATAAACACCATCCACATTGCTATATATATCAACTCTCTCTGCCTCTAAACCTATGGCAAGAGCTACAGCTGTTGTTTCCGCTCCACCCTTTCCAAGAGTTGTTATATTATAATCGTCGTCAACACCCTGTTCTCCAGCAATGACTACAATTTGGCCTTGTTCAAAATGTTCTTCAATACGATGGACATCTATATTGTCTATACGTGCATGTCGATACATACGATCCGTATGAATACCTGCCTGCCATCCAGTTAATGACACTGCCTTATAGCCTGCTTCTTGTAATGCAATAGCAAATAAAGAGCTAGATAATTGAGTACATGTGGACATCACTGCAGCTAATTCTCGCTTTGACACATCGTCAGTGAAACGCTTCACCATCATCTTTACGTCTTTTGCAGTTTGTCCCATTGCCGCTACTACCACTACTACATCAAACCCTTTATCCTTCTCAGCAATAGCTTTTCGAGCCATTTCTTGGATGTGGCCCGTTGATGCTATTGTAGCTCCTCCAAACTTCATCACAATTCTAGCCATTTTTTTGTTCCCCTTTCCAGTCTGCGTATTTCACTTAACTTCGAAGTGTAAAAACAGTCTCTAGAAAACTAAAAAAGCAACTTCCACATAACGTGAAAGCTGCTTATAACATGTACAATAATCGTAACTTGCGCATGTGTGATAGCTCTCCGAAACGTTTAGAATCGACAGTCTTACATTTCTTAAATGCAAAACCAGTACAACAAAGGAAACAACAATGCTGTACTTCGGCAAGCTCCCCTTTCACACAATGTCTCTGGACTTGTTCATCCTCCATTGTGCTATTCTTGAATCTTGCACCTCTATCATCACCTTAAAAGTGAAGTATTAAATTTATTAGCCCTGGCGTCCACTAACTAGCCGTCCAAAGGGCTGTTTAACATTGAACAACAATGTTATTTACAACCTTAGCACATGTCTATTCCTTTGACAACGATTCTTGCTGAAAATAGGAGTAAATTTGGCTTGCTAACTTAGCAGGCATCCCAGCCTCCTGTAAAGCTAGTTCGCTCGCCTCTCGAATTTTTTTGACTGACCCAAAATGTTTAAGCAACTGTTGCTTACGTTTAGGTCCTATCCCTTCGATTTGATCAAGGACAGATTGAATAGCATGCTTCTCATGCTGTTGACGCAAGAACGTAATAGCAAAGCGATGGACTTCATCTTGAATTCGTTGTAACAAATAAAAACCATCACTTGTACGCTTTAAGGCGATCACTTCTGGCGGATCACCAAACAATAGCTGCGATGTATTATGCTTGTCATCCTTTGCTAAACCCGCAATTGGTATAACAAGCCCTAGTTCATCTTCTAATACTTCACGAGCTACTTCCATTTGCCCTTTTCCTC
>NZ_DAMDAY010000082.1:0-5309 GCF_032093475.1 Lysinibacillus sp.
AGCATGATGAGTTTACAAACTTTTTAGCAGAAAAGATTCGAACATTTAACAATGAGCATTCCTCTTATCACCGAGAAAGTAGGCAGAAGGGTGCAGTTCAGCCTTTACACCTGATCGTCACTGATGACCAGCAACAATGGATTGGTGGGATAACAGCTGAGGTCTACTGGGGTTGGCTGGAAATACATAAATTTTGGTTTTGTGAAGAATATCGAGGGAAAGGTTTGGGCAAAAAGCTACTGGCACAGGCTGAGGGAATTGCTAAGGATATGGGAGCAACGAAAGCACTGTTGACAACCTTTGAATTCCAAGCGCGAACATTTTATGAGACACAAGGCTATCGTGTTGTAGGAGAAATTAAAGATTATCCGCCAGGTAGCAGCTATTATACGATGGTAAAGCTACTGACATAAGAAAGGGCTGTCTATTTCAATAGGCAGCCTATTTAATTGATGTCACCCAAGTAAATTGTTGTTTTTTGTCCACGGATAAATTGTTGTAATGGTTCGATGAATGCTTTTGGATAAAGTCTCTTCGTATGTAGCATTTCGATGGGTAGCCATTCTGTTCCGATTTGATGGCTATCGGGATTCGTTGGCTGACAGGAGACCCCATTTAACTGGCATAAAAAATAGTATTCTACTTGGTGTGCATCAGCATCAAAGGCAGCATGTTCATGGTTTTTTCCGATATATTCTCGGATAAATAGAAGCTCTCCAATCTGAACAGAGGAGCCAATTTCTTCAAGACATTCTCTTTGCAGTGCTTCATGAAAGGTCTCTCCATGCTCTTGTCCGCCTCCCGGGAAAAGATAAAAAAAGCCCTCCGGATCTTGATTTTTTGTTAGTAAGATTTCCCCATTCACAATAATGATGGCTTTAACCGAATTTCTTATCATAGGATTCTCCTTTTAATGTTATTTTTACATGGATCATGACTAAAACGCTTCATGAATGACTACCTTAGTAAAAAGGGGAGATAAAGCGTGTATTCAATGTCCAATTTTAAAATTCTTGTAGACAAACAGGCTGAAATCGATACAATTTATCAGAAATGCGATGACTTAATTCAATCAACTGTTAGACCGAAGCTTGATGCAGAGGTAGAACAGTTTTTAAGTCTCGTTGAACAGCATTTAACGCAGCAAGGCTTTACGATTAAAAAAACGTCAACAGGCTTAATTGCTAATTTTCAAGAAGCTGTTATTAATGTGGATAAACATTCAAAGCATTTGGAAGAGTGCTTTTTTATCAATTTAAATAGCTATGCAGAGGATCAAGTATCCATTGTTTTGGACATTTCACCAATAATGCTACCTAAAATATCCAATCAGCTCGATGGCTATACCGATATTATTGAGCAAATGACCGATAAACTAAAGCAAGCAAAAAGCCTCGAGAAAGCCTGTAATCAACCAACATTTCTCTATAAAACGCAAAGCAATAAAGTTTTCCATTCCGCACAACAAGTAGTGGATTATTATTTTCAGTAATGCGATCGAAGGAGAAGCCACCTTAAAATAATTTAAGGTGGCTCATTTGTGTTATCGTCATTGGATGCCCGCTATCATCCATTATGGATTGAAGTTGCTATTGAATATATTTTCTCCCACAAAGCCACATCGTCAGGGATAGACCCAAGAAGTAAAGTGGCATTGTCAGTAAAGAACCGTTGTGTAGTAAACTCATGCCCGATGTAATGGCACTGACTAATAGGTAATAGCCAAGACTAAAAATAGCGCCGGCTGTACCGATAACATCCTGAAAGTCTACTAATGCAAGACTTAGACAATTAGGAAGTGCAATGCCAGCACCGAGTAGCATTAGAAAAACGGTTAGCATTATGCCTATCGCCAGTATTGTTACGTGCATTGGTACACTACAGATAATTGTTAAAAGAAGTGCACCTATTAGCATCACCAAACAACCAACGTGAATGATCGATTGTGGTGGATGATTTTTGACAAGTCGCTTTGAGATCATGGCTCCAATGATCGAAGCCAGTGCAACGATGATGCCAAGAAACCCATATAGGCCAGGTGTTATCTTGAAATGCTCGATGAAGATAAAAGGTGCTTCAGCATAGTAGCTAAATAGCACACCATTGATGCCTCCGATGAGTAATCCATAAACAAGAACGGTTGGTGAAGCGCAAAGGCGTTTGACGACAGGCCAAATCGCTATTCTTTGTCTTGCTGCAGGATTTGTTGTTTCAGGTAGCCTGCAATAAGCATAGAAGAACAACAACATACTCATCACAACAAGAACAAAAAACACAGCCCGAAAGCCTAATGCTTGATCCACCCATCCACCAATCAGTGGCCCTACCGCAGGGGTAAAGGCTATGACGGCTGAAATTTGTGCAAACATGGCGTGTCGTTGACTACCCGTTACACTTTCACGCAAAATGGTCTGCGTAATAATAGAGCCAGTAGCAGCCCCGAACGCTTGAATAAATCGACTTCCTATTAGAAAGGGAAGTGTCTCTGCATAAAAACAAAGTAAGCTCCCAATTCCATAAAAAAGGAGACCGCCTAACATGGCAGGGCGGCGACCAATGATATCAGAAATCCATCCCCAGCCAAAAACTCCTAATGCAAAGCCAATAAAATAGATGCTTAAGGTGAATTGGATAGCGCTATTGGAGACACCAAGTGCAGCTGCAATATCCGGTAGAGATGGTGTATAAATAGTTTCACTAATTTGTGGAAAAGCCACAAGAACAATCATTAACAATAAAGATGGTACTGCCTGTTTTTTCAACATATTGCCCTCCTACAAGCAAATTCTACTTTGTGCTATTACAAGTAGATTGCGTAGCTAGGGAAACGGCGGGACCATTATCAGTATACGTTCATAGGATGTCATGTTGAAATCACCTTTATATGCTTGAAGTAGGAGTGCATAGTCTGGTCCCTATTATAAGCCATTTTACAATATTTAAATAGGAATAATTGCTAAACCTAAAAGAAATTGCTTGTACATGGAAGGGGAATTATGTAAAATAGAACAAACGTTCTTTAAATGTAGAGGAGGAACAAAATTGACATTAGAAAGTGAAGATGTATTTCAGCTCACAGAATTGACGGCTAAGGATATTCAAGGATTAATCGAGCTATCGGCTTCTGTCGGGTGGGACTATGATGCCCACGAAATTAAGACAATCATGGCAGCTGGTCGAATAGTCGGTCATAAAAATAAGGAAGGAAAAATTGTTTCATGTGCAGCTATAACGAACTATGATACAAATGTAGCTTCCATTGGCATGGTAATTGTGCATGAGCAATGCAGAGGTTTTGGCTTAGGTAGAGTTGTTACACAAGCTTGTATCGATCATGTTTCAAAGGAAACAACCATTATCCTTGTAGCAACAAAAGAGGGAGAGCCTTTATATGAAAAAATGGGCTTTAGGACGGTTGAGCATGTACATAAATATTTAGCAGACAACTTTGTAGAGACGACAAGGGACGTTGATTCTTTTGTCATGATTAAAGAATTTCAAGAAGCGGAATTTGAACAGCTGGTCAAGCTTGATGCAGGAGCATTTGGGGATCGTAGAGAACTCTTTTTGCGGGAAAGAATTCGGCAGTCCCAGCGCTGTGTTGTTGTGAAAAATGAGCACAACCAATTGATTGGGTACGGTCTAACGATTCAAGGACCCATTTATCTTTTATTAGGACCCATCGTAGCGCCAAATAAGGAAATAGCGCAGAATATTATTAAAGAATTGGCTAAGGGGCATAACGGGAAATTACGTATCGACTGTCCGTCTATCCAAGAGGAGCTTTGGCCATTTTTACAACAAAGTGGTTTTACATTGGCTGCAACACCACCTGTCATGATCCGCAATGCCAAAAAAATGCCTACTCGCAATCAAACATTATTTGCTCTTGCAGCACAAGCATTCGGTTAATAAAAAGTGCGAGCCTAATTGCAGGCTGCGCTTTTTTTGTTGTCAATAAAGGATTTTAAAGGAATGGTAGAGAATGGTATGGAGGGTAGAGGAGGGGGAGGACATGATGTTTCCAATTTTAGAAACAGACAGACTTAGATTAAGAGAACTCAAAGAGGACGATGTAGGTGCGATTTTTCGTTGCTTTTCAAATCAGGAGGTCACACGCTATTATGGGCAGGAGCCATTTGTCGATAAGCAACAGGCTGATGAATTAATTAAGCATTTTGCCAAAAACTTTGAAGAAAAACGTGGGATTCGTTGGGGCATTGAACATAAGGATTCAAATGAAATTATTGGGACAATTGGGTTTCATTTATGGTCGGCGGCGCATCAACGAGCAGAAATAGGCTATGAAATTCATCCTGATTACTGGCGACAAGGCTATACAAAAGAAGCTGTGCAAAAAGTAATTACCTATGGCTTTGAGACGATGAATTTGAATCGCATCGGAGCTGTTGTCTTTTTAGCAAATGAAGCATCCAATCAGCTACTCAGGAAACTAGGGTTTCAGGAAGAAGGTATATTGAGGGAATATATATATCAAAACGGACAAGCTTATGATACGTTTATCTATTCTTTGTTAAAAAAAGATGAATAGTTTAGCTTTGATAAAGTGAAAGAATACTTTTTTACTGAATTGTGGATAATAAATAATGAATTAGGGTGAGTTTTGAGGTTGAGATTTTCGGTTATAGTGCTTATATGAACAATAATTCATTCGTTCTTGAAAATGTAACAGAAGAGGAGCTAGGTGTTATGGAGCAATACAGCACAGCTTATTTTCAGAAGCTAGATTTACTAGCAAGCTTATACGCAGGGCAGGCCGCTTTAAAAGAGACAATACCAACCGAGAAGATCAACCAAATGGAGCGCTATCAACAAATTGAAGCGGCGATTGCGAAGCTAAATAACGAAATAAGACTAATTGAACGGACTATTTTAAAGTCCTCCTATTCCACAGAAAATTGTTAATAGCAGCTCAACCCATGTATGTTCAATACATGGGTTTTTATTTTGAGAAGAAGACTTCTTTTTATGCGCTATCCAGTAATCTGAGCCTGCTAACCGTCACATTAAGCATTCTATCCGCAACATTCGCCGAGCTATCCGCCACATTGAGCGCTCTATCCGCTACTTTCAGGATTCTATCCACTAATTCGCTTACCTTCTCCGGTTCCTTAGCGCAATCTATCGTTCTGCCCAAGCTATCGATTAAATTGGACGCACTATCCGCCAGATTCCCCAAGCTATCCGTCACATTGAGTGTTCTATCCGCTAGTTTCGCCGATCTATCCGCCAAATTGAGTGTTCTATCCGTCACTTTCAGGATTCTATCCACTAATTCGCTTACCTTC
>NZ_DAMDAY010000082.1:5409-21108 GCF_032093475.1 Lysinibacillus sp.
CTATCCACTAATTCGCTTACCTTCTCCGGTTCCTTAGCGCAATCTATCGTTCTGCGCGAGCTATCGATTAAATTGAGCGCTCTATCCGCCACATTAAGCGTTTTATCCACCACATTCGCCGATCTATCCATCACATTGAGTGTTCTATCCGTCACTTTCAGGATTCTATCCACCACTTTGCCCGTTCTATCCGCCACATTACCTGAGCTATCCATCACTTGCCATCCTCGGTACACAAAAAGACCCTTATAGTCTCACTATAAGGGCGTCTATCTTTTATTGAACAAGGGCTAGCAGAAATTGATCGCGATCTGTTTCCTCTTGCATTTTACTATCGACCAGCATTGCACCTGATTGGACGTTGGTGATGGCGTTGTCTACAAGAAATTGCATATTCACTTTGGCTACTTCATTGTTAACGGGGCAATTTCCCTCGAACTCTACCACGTCTTGGCCCTTTTGGGTTTCGAAATAAACCCAATATGGATTGTCGCAGGCAGAGGCAAAGGCGCTCTCTAATGTTTTTGTACTATTTTCATAGGAATAGTTTTTTACGTATGTAATATATTCATTGTCAGTAATATCCTTTTGTGGACCATAAAAGTACCAGAATACCCCTAAAATACCAATAGGCACAATCCACAATATATTTCTTTTGCTTAATTTCCCCATGCGTTGTATCCCCCTTTATGAGAATATTTTAACATCTTCCTTTGTATTTTTGCTAGCTTACGATAATATTTTCTAATGAGGGTAACAATTTTGTTGATTTCACATGTTTTGAATTCATAGAGTGGTTATGTTAACGTTAGCTAGTAGTTTTGTTTCGAGATAGTCATTTTGGATGAGTGAAGGAGGTTTTTTATGCATAAAAGAAGACGCGGTCTGCTCCTAGTTCTCGTGCTCATGTTAATAGGTCTGTTCCTTTTTTTCGGCATGAAATTAAGGCCAGGCACACAAACAACGACAAGAAATTCTGAGTCCAGCGCAGTCCAAGAGGATGTGTCTGAGAATGTGGGGGACATCGTGCAGGATATAGCCCGTTTAGCGCAAGAGGGAAGAGTGCCAGAAGTCCCCTTTGCTGCGGGAGAAGCCGATCAACAGACGGTTCATGCGCAATGGGGAAAACCTCTGCAAGTAACGGAGTCAGCGAATGGACAATACGAAGAGTATCAGGATGTGACCATCGGCTATCAAGGTTCAAAGGCCTTTGATATTCGTTCATTCAAAGAAGATATGAAGAAAATTCATCTTACAGATATTAAAAACAAGTTAGGGGAACCGGATGAGGTTCGCTACTATCAGGACCCAACGACCAATCAAATTATTTTTGTCTATCAAGTGAATGACAAGTATCAGTTAAAATGGATCTTACCAAAACCGACTGACAGCGATGCTAATCCTGTCGTGCATCATATTTCGGTCTATACAGAACTAACTGAACAAGTAACAGATACAGTAGAACAAATGACATTGGATGAAAAAATCGGGCAAATGATGTTTGCAGGCGTTTCAGGTACAACGCTCCAGCAGGAGACGACAAGTCTCATTCACGACTACAAAGTGGGCGGTTTGATACTGTATGGCAATAATCTTGAAACACCACAGCAAACTGTCACACTCATGAATGCCTTAATGGCTGCAAATGTAAATAATCAGCTACCACTTTTTCTAGGAACAGATCAAGAGGGTGGAAAGGTTGTCCGTTTACCTGGACCTTTAAAAAATTTCCCAACGAACCAAAGAATTGGTGACATCAATCAATCATCATTGTCATTTACGGTGGGTCAATTACTAGGGGAACAACTAAAGGCGTTCGGCTTTAACCTTGATTTTGCCCCTGTACTGGACGTCAATAGCAATCCGAACAACCCCATTATCGGTGATCGCTCGTTTTCCAATGATCCTGATATCGTCAGCAAATTAGGCATAGAAACCATGAAAGGGCTAGAATCCAAGCAGGTCATTCCTGTTGTCAAGCATTTTCCCGGTCATGGGGATACGGCGGTAGATTCCCATTTAGAATTGCCTAAGGTCACAAAAAGTTTGGACGATTTGAATCAACTAGAACTTGTGCCATTTAAAGCAGCCATTGATAACGGTGCTGATGTCGTGATGGTTGCTCATATCTTATTACCTAAGATTGATCCACAGTATCCTTCATCGATGTCGAAGGACGTTATTACAGGTATGTTAAGAGAGCAGCTCGACTTTGACGGTGTAGTAATGACGGATGATATGACCATGAAAGCCATTACCAACCATTTTGATATCGGACGGGCAGCCGTAGATTCTGTGAAGGCGGGTAGTGATGTTATTTTAATTGCCCATGAGTATGCAAATGTGACAGCAGCGATCCAAGCTGTGAAGGCAGCCGTCAACAAGGGAGAGATAACAGAGGATCGCATTGATGACAGCGTCCGAAGAATCATAGCGCTGAAGCAAAAGTATCAGCTTGCCAATCAACCTGTGAAAGCTGTTGATATTAACAGGCTCAATACAGACATTGAAAAAGTATTGAATATGTATATGAAATAAAGATAGGGAGGGACATACCTGTAAATATGTATGTCTCTTTTATTTTTCGATAATCCCGATATGAAGATTAAATAAAGATCCTAGCAATGTCGTTGATTCTAATTACTCACTCGCTTAATATGAATATGTAAATAGAACATTTAATAATTAAGCAGGGGATAAAAATGGTTGATCCGATATTAATTATAGAAGATGAGGATATTTTAAGAGAGATTCTTAAAGATTATTTCTTGAATGCAGGTTATTCAGTGTTAGAAGCTAAAGATGGTGAAGAGGCACTGCAGGTTTTTCAAGAAAATGAGCTGAGTTTAATTATTTTAGATATTATGCTACCAAAATTGGATGGATGGACGATATGCCGTCGCATACGGAAAACTTCAAATATCCCGATTATCATGTTGACTGCTCGTGCAGATGAAGATGACACATTACTAGGCTTTGAATTGGGAGCCGATGATTATGTGACGAAACCATACAATCCACTCGTTTTATTGGCACGTTCTAAAAGACTGTTACATCATCGGGAGCAAAAAAATGATGTAGCAGGTGACTGTATGGAAAGTGGTGGCATCAAAATTCATATACCTTCTAGGACTGTACAAGTGAATAATAAAGAGATTTCTTTGACGCATACAGAATATGAAATGCTTTTATATTTAATGGAAAATAAAGGGATTGTTATAACGAGAGATCAGATTATAACCAAAATATGGGGCTATGAATATTTTGGAGATGACCGAACACTTAATAGTCACATGCGAAATTTGCGAAACAAATTAGGAGACCATTCTACTTGTATTAAAACGATCGTTCGAACAGGATATAAATTCGAGGATATACAATGAAGCGAGGAATTGTATATAAGTTGTTTTTACTAACCACTATGCTGTGTGTACTTATCTTGGCTACCATTTTTGTAGGGCAAACTATATTCTTCAAACAATTTTATATCAATAAAAAAGTAGGAGATTTAGAATCCAATTTAACTGTATTTGAAAAAGAGTATCAAAAAAATAGTCATGACATGACGAAAATTCAACAGTTAGTGAGGGATTTTACTGATGAAAATAATGCTTGGATTACAATATTGGATCAGTCCGGTCATTTAAAGCATGAGGATGATTTCTATATTGAAGTGCAATTGCATGAGGATTATCAAACTATGGTTGGATTGAAAACAATAAAAGTTCCTTTATATGTCATTGATGGAGAAAATCCGGTCCAGTTATCGGAATCATTGTTGAAGAATAGTCAAGTAAATTTAATCGGAATACTAAAAGAGTCGCAATTAACTCCAATTGAAATGATAATAGAAAATGAAACATATACAAACCCTAATCTATTGGAAAAATCTTTAACCTACAGGAATAACTTACTTTATAAAAAAATAGGGAGACCGAGGGAAAAGCTAAAGGAGTTATATGCCTCTAATGAAAATTCTGATATGGTTCATCTGGAGGGTAAAATTATTAATTTTCAATTTCCACGAAGTAATAATTTATCCATAATTTATTCTAATTTACTATTTTTAGAGCAAATTAAAGATTTTCAAAATAAGATATTATTAAATGAACTGGATTTTCAGAATTTTACTACTCAACAAAGTAATTATGTACAAAACGACATTAAATACAAAATTTTAATAACAAAATCTGATGAAACAAACTCCTATATATTTTCAATGGCTTCACTTCAGCCAGTGGATGAAGCTGTTCAAATGATTGAGGAATATTATATTTACATTGTTGCTTTTGTTTTTATATTGATATTATTGGCATCTTTTTACTATTCAGTGAAAATAGCCAAGCCGTTATTGAGAATCAACCGTACTACAGAGAAAATAGCAAATTTAGATTTTTCTGAGACAATTGCTGTTCATTCACAGGATGAGATTGGAGATTTATCAAGGAATATCAATGTACTTTCGAACAGATTAAGTATGTATATTGACCAGCTACAGCAAGATATTGAAAAGGAAAAAAAGCTAGAGAATACGCGAAAAGAATTTATTTCTGGTGTATCACATGAGTTAAAAACACCCTTAAGTATTATGAAAAGCTGCATAACAATATTGAGAGGAAATGTTGCAAATCATAAGAAAGAATATTACTTCGATGCATTGGAACAAGAAGTGGATAAGATGGATTTATTGATTATCGATATGCTTGAATTAGCAAAGTATGAATCGGGTACGTATAAAATGCAAATGGATGCTTTTTATATCCATTCGCTGTTAGAAGAAATTTGCCAAAAACTTATGCCTGAAATTGAGCAAAAACAATTACGAGTTGAGACCCACTTATTACAGATTGAAGTAGTTGCTAACCAACGCCGTATCGAGCAGGTTCTTATGAATTTTTTGACGAATGCTATTCGGTACTCGCCTGCGCAAGAAAGTATAATTGTGGCGATTGAGGCAGAAGGGAAACAGGTAAGAATTAGTGTTGAGAATAAGGGGGCTCAAATTGAAAAAGATCATTTAGAGAAAATTTGGGAGCGCTTTTACAGAATTGATGCTTCTAGAAAAAGATCTGAAGGTGGAACTGGCTTGGGACTGGCAATTTCAAAAAATATATTAATGCTCCATGGAGTTGAATACGGTGTTTGCAATACATCCGATGGAGTAGAATTTTATTTTTATTTACCAATAAAAGAGGGAGACAAGCTCATACAAACGGTTTTATAAACCTTTTGTATGAGCTTTTTTAATTGTAGCAAAGGCATTACATTGAAAATTAGTTGTGTGAAATTTTCTACTTATGGTCACTTTTCCATCAGCTGGCCAAAAGTAACTTCAATTTAAATGAATTTTCATTTCGAATCCACCTCATCTTGATTTTATCTTTACATAGTTCAGCAATAATAGTTTATGTAATACAAAATAACTGAAAAGAGGGAATAAGATGAGTAAAAAAAATTTAATCATGGCTTTTGGTATTTCAGCATTTTTATTAGGTAGTGGGCATACTTACGCTAAACAAATTCAGAAAGATGCAGATGCATCAGTAAAATCCGCTCAAATAGTTAGCACACAAACCGACGAAACAATAAAACAAAAAAGTAACGAGCAACCAACGCAATTTAGTTTTTCTGATGAGGCTTTCTTTACAACAAATAGTCAGCCTGATTACTTTGCTAATGATTTTTTAAATAATTCAGACCTATTTTCTTTATTAGATATGACTCCAGGAGAATTGAAACAAAATTTGGATACTGGTAAATCGGTTGTAGAAATCGCAGCATCTAAGAATATATCTACACAAGATGTAATAGAAGTTATAGCAAAAGAACAATTAAAACGACAGTTTGAAGGAGAAGAAAAAGAAGCAACAGAAGAAATGATAGAAGATTTAAAAGTAAAAGTGTTACATGTAATTGAATACAAAAGTAATTGATCCATACAAGGAGGTAATAATTATTTGTAGCATTTTAGAAAAAAGTTAAACTTTGATTAGTAGGAATACAGATTATACAAACGTTTGTTTGTATAATCTGTTGTTTTTTTAGAGATTGTGAATTTATCTTTGATATAAAATTTTACCTTCTGTTTACTTTATTTTTTCCTGTAATTGGTTTTCGTTACATATAATGATTAATAAGGGCGACAAAGAGTTCTTGTTGTTCTTAATAATCTTAAGCGAACCTAACAAGGAGGCAATTCTGTCATGAAAAGAAAACTATCTGGGGTGTTAGCGGCTTCATTAGCGCTAACGATATTCCTCCCAACTAACGCGATGGCGTTTTCTAGTAGCAGTCAGACTACCACTGTAGCTAGTCAAGAAGTAGTGGCTAGCCAAGAATTGAAAAAGATTGCAGCAGAGAAGGCTGCATTACTCATGAAATCCTATGAGACAATTAGTGTGCAGTATGCGCTAATTGATAATGGCAAAATCGTTTTGTCGGGTCAAACCGGCAAGAACGATATTAAAGGGAAGCAGCCGTTAACCAAAGATACGCTATATGGGATTGGCTCAGTTAGTAAAGTATATACAGCGGCAGCTGTAATGAAATTGGTTGACGAAGGAAAAGTCGATTTGGATACGCCTGTTTTCCACTATGTCCCAGATTTCAAGATGAAGGATGAGCGGTATAAAAAAATTACGCCTCGTATGTTATTGAACCACTCTTCCGGCATACAAGGTACTATGTTTACTAATGCATTTTTATTTGAAGATAATGATACCTATGCCCATGATAACTTGTTGCGACAATTATCCGACAAGACCTTAAAAGCAGATCCTGGTGCATTTTCAGTATACTGTAATGATGGCTTTACGTTGGCCGAAATTTTAGTTGAAAGAGTTAGCGGTTTAAGCTTTACAGAATTTCTACACGAGCAGTTTACAGAACCATTAAAGCTCCATCATACAAAAACGCCACAGGATAATTGGGAAGATGCAAAATGGGCTGGCCTTTATTTTCCAACATACAAGGGGCAGCTTCCTGCTGAATCCGTAAATGTAATTGGCACAGGAGGGATTTCTTCAACTGCGGAGGATGTGGTGCGATTCTCACAATTATTTATGGGGCAGGGAAAAGGAATCCTCTCTGATAAAGCAGTCAAAGCGATGGAGCAAGAGGAATATAAAAAAGGTATGTGGCCAGGCGATGGAGATAATAGCATCAACTATGGACTTGGATGGGATAGTGTGAAGCTTTATCCATTCAGTGAATATGGGATAAAGGGCTTGGCTAAAGGCGGCGACACGGGATTACAACATGCTTCACTAGTGGTGCTTCCAGAACAGAAAATGGCGGTGGCTGTATTATCATCAGGTGGCAGCAGCGTGACAAATCAAATGATGGCAAATGATTTATTGCTCGCAGCCCTAAAAGAGAAGGGTACAATTAACGAGATTAAGCCAAACAAATCCTTTGGCAAGCCGAACAAGGCAAAGATGCCTCAAGATGTAGCAAAGAAAGCGGGCTTATATGGTAATAGTTACGGTCATTTCAAAATAGAAATTACGAAGAATGGGGAACTATTATTACCAAATTATACACAAGAAAAATTTGTATATACCGCAGATGGTAGCTTTATGAATGAGGAGGGTACCTCCAAGCTTAACTTTGTCAGTGAGAAGAATGGAAGAACTTATTTGAAAGAGAGTACCTATCAAACAACGCCAGGTTTTGGGGAAGTTGCGGTGACTCACTATTTAGCTGAGAAACTAGAAGACAATGTACTGTCGAAGGAAACAGCTGCTGCATGGGCGAAGCGAGAGGGCGTTAAGTTCTATCTCGTGAATGAGAAATTCAGTTCGGCTCAATATCTTCTACCAATGATGCTTTTCAAACAAATTAATCGCGATGACAATTTTGAAGGTTATTGGGAGAGCAGAAAAATTACAGGCCCAAACTCTGCGGGACATCAACTCCAGATTCCTGTGATGAATGGTCGTGATATGACAGAAGCTCGTTTCTATACTGAAGACGGTGTTGAATATATGGAGATGGCCGGATTGTTATACGTTAGTGGGTCAAATTTAAAATCACTTGATTCAGGTCAATCATC
This sequence comes from Lysinibacillus sp., assembly GCF_032093475.1. Taxonomy (NCBI): domain Bacteria; kingdom Bacillati; phylum Bacillota; class Bacilli; order Caryophanales; family Bacillaceae; genus Lysinibacillus; species Lysinibacillus sp. The sequence goes on from NZ_DAMDAY010000082.1 coordinate 13,463, forward strand.
CAAAGTTACACTGCATGCAAATGGTCAAGCTAAATGGTTTACAATACCACAAGCGGCAGCAGGAAAAACGATGACTGTGTCGTTGCCTTCCAAAAGTTCATTCGCGGTATATGATGAGGCAGGAGTATGTGTCAATTTTACCGTTGTGAGTGGCAAAAACAAAGTAAAACTGCCGAAGAACGGAACGGTTGTATTTGCCGGCGCAGCTAACTCGGAATTTACAATCACGCTGAACTAACTAGCATACTTAACAAAACCAGTTATTACAGAAAAAAGTGTTTAGCTGGTTTTGTTTAATCCTTTCAGATTGATTTATTGGCAAAGCATATTTCTCCCCCGATTGGAAATTAAAAATTTTGAAGGGTCTTCTTTCAAAGATTTTAGTAAGTGATATTTTATATTGTTTACAGTAAAATAATAGTAGAGTATTTCACTTTAAACTCAACTAATCTGATTAGTTGGGTTTTGTGTTTTTCTAGAAAAATATACTAAACTTTTAAAAGAAGATGTGATGATCAATGGGGAAAATCGCCATTTTGGCAGAGAAACCTTCTCAAGCAAGAGCCTATGCTGATGCATTTAAAATTAAACAAAAAGAGAAAGTATTTATTGAATTGGAACCGTGTTCTACTTTTCCTGAAGGAGCCATCATTACCTGGGCAGTTGGTCATCTTGTTGAGTTAAAGGAACCGAAAGAATATCAAAAGGAATGGGAGAAATGGTCGCTGTCCTCATTACCGATCATTCCGCAGAAATTTGAAGATAAAGTCGTTTCTAAAATGTATACACAGTTCAATGCTGTAAAAAAAATCTTTCATGATCCGCAAGTGACGATGATCTATAACTGCTGTGATAGTGAGCGTGAGGGTTCAAATATCTTTTACTCCCTTTTAAAAATGACGAAAGTAAATAAGCCTGTGAAACGATTATGGATCAATTCATTAGAGGTGGAGGAAATTCGGAAAGGCTTTAATAATATGCAGAGTAATGAGCGTGATTTGCTGATGTATCAAGAAGCAAAAACGCGTCAAATTAGCGATTGGCTCGTAGGGATGAACTGTAGTCGCCTTTATACACTACTTTTACAGAAGAAAGGCTTTAAGGGGAGTATCTCCATTGGACGTGTGCAATCGCCAACTGTCTATCTAATTTATAAAAGACAGCAGGAAATTGAACAGTTCAAGCCTGAACATTTTTATGAAATTGAAGGGGTTTTTAAAGCGCAGAATGGTGTGTACAAGGGGAAGGCCAAGTTAAAAACAAAAGAGCGTGCAGAGGCCGTGCAATTCCTGCAACAACATGAGATTGAACCAATGGATATAGGTCAAATTACGAGTGTCACGAACAAAACGAAACGGATTGCACCGCCCAAACTACATGCACTATCCACATTACAAGCAGCTGCCAATAAACGTTGGAAATATAGTCCGTCCTATGTGTTGAAACTTACGCAATCACTTTATGAGAAAAAGCTTGTTTCTTACCCACGTACCGATTCACAGCTCATTACGCAAAATGAGTTTGCCTATTTAAATGAATCTCTGGGTAACTATCAAAAGCTTGTAGGGAAGTCCTTTCATACGATCAATCGAGGGTCAAACAAACGTTACGTCGACAATGCCAACGTTGGGGAGCATTATGCCATAATTCCAACGAGAAAGGTACCGACAGAAAAAGCGCTACAATCGATGAATACGGATGAACGCAATGTTTATTTCGAAATCATCAATACGACACTGGCCATGTTTCACCAAGATTATGAATACGATGAAAAAACGATTATCACAAATGTCAAAAATGTAGAATTTAAAACGGTAGGGAAAACGGAGCTTGTAAAAGGATGGAAAGAGTTGTTTTCAAGTGATAAAGACGTGCAGGCTCGTGACGAGTCATTACCTGTCGTAAGCAAAGATGAAATGGTACAATGTCAGGTCGCTATTTTAGAAGGCACAACAACCCCTCCTAAGCCCTATACAGAAGGGCAACTCATTACGATGATGAAAACATGTGGTAAATCCGTGGAGAATGAAGAAGAAATCGAGGTACTCAAATCGATCGAAGGTATTGGGACAGAAGCAACTCGGAGCGGCATAATTGAGACGATTAAAAAGCATGGATTTATTGAAGTACGAAAAAACATCGTGAACATTATGCCAAAAGGAGAGCTTTTATGTCGGGCCATTGAAGGAACATTGCTGTCCAGTCCATCGATGACAGCAAAATGGGAAATTTACTTACATAAAATTGGACGTGGCGAAGGCTCTGCAAAGCATTTTATTGATAGTATTGGCAAGTTTATTAATCAATTAATACAGGATGTGCCTCAACAGCTAGAGTCACTTACAATTGAAGCTGAGCACTTTAAACCAGCTGCTGCGAAAGAGATTGTGACGTGTCCAACATGTAAAGTAGGAAAAATAGGTTTGCGCAAAAGCTTTTATGGCTGTTCGAATTATAAAAATGGCTGTAAGCAAACGTTCCCAGAAAGGCTACTAGGAAAAAAACTAACGGAAAAGAACATACATGATTTATGCAAGATGGGTAAAACTGCCGTGATGAAAGGCTTTAAATCAAAAAATGGTAAACCATTTAATGCGGCACTCCGCTTGGTAGAAGGAAAGATTGAATTTGAGTTTAATGAAAAATAAACGCTGATGTTTGCTTTGAAGAATGAGTTTGCTGAAGGGTAGTTTTTGAAGGTTATCTCAATTTTGAAAGTAGGATAGCTCGTTCACTATAGAACATGCTATCCTATTTTTATGAAAAAAGGAGTAATGTGATGACTACAATTAAAGAGATTGAAAGCTTCTGTGTTACGGATAGTGATGGACACATTATTAATCATTCAGATTGGAATAAAATCAACCCAATTTTTCATCCTGTAATAAACGATGTGGTTCATACGTATCGCACCCTTCTTCAAGATGACTTACATAGCGTATATAAGGGGATCGATTCCAAAAGGGATAGGTATTGAAGGAGTAGCTGACTTAGACACGATAGCGGTTACGAAGCAAAAACCTAATAAACTGCAGTTAAAGCGGATAAAAGAAGTGGAAGATGCATTAACTCAGAACCATACTTGTGTCGATGGGATTGAACTAAGTGTTTACTGCAAAGAAGATATTTTAAATACGACATCTTTTTCAATCATTAGTTTCATACTCCAAACCCATAGTATATGTGTGTTTGGAGAGGATTTAATACCTCTATTACCAAGATATAAAGCGAACGAAGCTTTAGCGAATGACCACACAATTCTGATGTAGAGGATATTAAAGATTGTTGTAAATGGATTATGAAAATTATTGTAAGAGCAGGACTTGCACTTACCATAACTAAGGAAAACACATATACAAGGGATTTATACCCCGCTTACAAATTGTTTTCGGAATGTTTCCCTGAAAAGGAAAGTGACATGAGAAAGGCACTTGAATATGCGATAACACCCATCAAAGATACAAACGAATTGTTATTGTTTTTAAATGAATTTGGGTCGTGGATGGTCAGTGAAGCTGACAAATGGTTACAATGCCATAACCCTAATAGAGAATTAAAGCTGAAATGGTAATAGTTTGGTTGAATAAGAAAAAGGTAATCACATGCACGCTTGTGATTACCTTTTATTTTAACATTCTTAGTTATGCTCATGGCATTATCGAAGACCCAATCGGAATTAAAATACAATATTTTACTTTTCAAAGGGATTGTTGATGTAAGGGCCTTTAATAGTAATACGCATTAACTGCGTTGCCATAAATTTGGGCGTATACGGCATGTCATTTTCTAACCACCAAACAATCACCTCGAGAAAGGCAGCAGCATAAAAACGTTCAGCCATCTCACGGGGCACTGTCAGCTTTTGATCGTCAGGCTCCATAAATTGAATACCACTTGAGACAAAATTAATAATAATGTCTTTTAGGCCATCAGAAAAATAAGGGATATTTTTTTCCGTAAGATATACTTTATAAAGCTTACTATTTGATGCAATTTGCTCAAACAAACGCATAAATGTGTCGTGTGGCTGATCGTAATTAGGTAATAAATCAAACTCCTTTTTCTCTTCAAAATTTGGGTGAATACAACGAACTAATTGCTGTAAAGTTTCCATAGAGCTTTGATAAAGAAGGTCTAATTTATCGCGAAAATGTAAATAAAAAGTAGCTCGGTTTAAAGTGGCTCGTTTTGTAATATCTTGTACTGTAATTTTCTCATAGCCTTGTTCATCGATTAATTCCACCAGTGCATCTCTCAATAATTGGCGTGTTCTTATTACGCGTGGATCTATTTTTTTCGACATTTTTAAGCTCCTTGTATTAAATGATCGATTTAATCAACGTTTTAAATTCTGTTGTTGCGAAAGCGTCACATTCGCGTTCACTGTTGTTTGCCCTTTTCAAATAGCACGTTATAATTATATTAACGACACGGTGTCGATAATACAACTAGTTGTTAACATCTTCACGAATTGTTCATTTATAGATAAAGGAAAGGAAGTTTTAATATGGGTCGTTTAAATGGGAAAGTAGCAATTATTACAGGAGCGGCAATGGGAATGGGCGCATCAGAGGCAAAATTATTTGCTCAAGAAGGGGCAAAGGTGATTGCAACAGATGTACAAATCGAGCCATTGAACAACTTAGTTAAAGAAATTAAAGAAAACGGCGGAGAGATTATTGGTCTTCAACATAATGTGACTTCTGAAGATGAGTGGAAGGCAGTAATCGCAGAGGCTGTAAAGGCTTATGGTAAGGTGGATGTTCTTGTAAACAATGCAGGCGTTTCATCACCAAAAACAATTGCTAATATGGAAATGGATGAATGGAATAAAGTCATGGACATTAACCTTAATGGCTGTATCATCGGTATGAAATATGTCATTCCTGAAATGCAAAAAGCTGGTGGCGGCTCCATCATCAATATTTCTTCGATCGGTGGTATCGTAGGAATGGCTGGGACAAGCCCCTATACCGCAGCAAAAGGCGCACTACGCGTTCTTTCTAAATCGGCTGCGATCGAATACGGCAAAGATAAAATTCGCGTAAATTCTGTGCACCCAGGTATTATCGTTACACCAATGGTAGCACCTACCATGGAGGAGGGCGGTGCACTGCCATTCTATCAAACTTACACACAACTACCATACTTCGGTGAACCTGAAGATGTAGCGTATGGCGTAGTCTTCCTAGCATCTGACGAATCCCGCTTCATGACAGGCGCAGAGCTAGTCATCGATGGCGGCTGGACAGCAATTTAATAGAGTACAAGAAAAACTAGGCGACACGCAACGTGAGCCTAGTTTTTTTGTTGAATTAAGTGAATCCCCGCGGAAGCGAATCGAATACCCGCGGAAGCGAAGCGAATACCCGCGGAAGAGAAGTGAATATCCGCGGAAGAGAAGTGAATCCCCGCGGAAGGGAAGCGAATACCCGCGGAAGCGAAGTGAATATCCGCGGAAGCGAGGCGAATACCCGCGGAAGCGAGGCTAATACTCGCGGAAGAGAAGTGAATCCCCGCGGAAGAGAGGCTAATCCCCGCGAAGGGAAGCGAATACCCGCGGGAGAGAAGTGAATCCCCGCGGAAGCGAGGCTAATCCCCGCGGAAGCGAAGCGAATACCCGCGGAAGAGAAGCGAATACCCGCGGAAGAGAAGCGAATACCCGCGGAAGAGAAGTGAATATCCGCGGAAGAGAAGTGAATATCCGCGGAAGAGAAGTGAACACCCGCGGAAGCGAAGCGAATACCCGCGGAAGCGAAGCGAATCCCCGCGGAAGAGAAGTGAATCCCCGCGGAAGCGAGGCTAATCCCCGCGAAGGGAAGCGAATACCCGCGGGAGAGAAGTGAATCCCCGCGGAAGAGAGGCTAATCCCCGCGGAAGAGAGGCTATTACTCGCGAAGGGAAGCGAATACCGCGGGAGAGAAGTAAACACCCGCGGAAGAGAAGCGAATACCCGCGAAGCGAAGCGAATACCCGCGGAAGGGAAGTGAATACCCGCGGAAGCGAAGCGAATACCCGCGGAAGAGAAGCGAATACCCGCGGAAGGGAAGTGAATACCCGCTGAAGCGAAGTGAATATCCGCGGAAGAGAGGCTAATCCCCGCGAAGGGAAGCGAATACCCGCGGAAGAGAAGTGAATACCCGCGGAAGGGAAGCGAATACCCGCGGAAGCGAAGCAAATACCCACGAAATCAGATCCACACGCTAGAAGTAAAATCCCATTCAAATCAACGTTGTGAACAGGCAAAAGAGCACAAACATAGTGGATAATTGTGCATATCATAGGGGGAGAAAGCGTTTTCTTCATTTATATAGAAGAAAGTCAGAACGGAAAATTTCACGATTATGTGAACGTCACGAAAAAAAATTCACAAAAACCTTAACTATTTCATATGAAATCCGTATAATAAATCAAACAGTACGAAAAATGTCCATATTTCTCGATAAATTGCGTGAATTTTTTAAATTGTATTGACGTAGGAAACGATAATTTGTACACTGTGTACATTCAATTGTTTTTTGGAGGCATACAATTAATTTGAAAAAGTTAGGATTTGATAGATATGATCGTGTGTAAATTTGGTGGAACATCTGTAGCAAGCGCAGAACAAATTCAAAAAGTGGCAAACATTGTGAAATCTAATCCGGCACGTAAGATCGTTGCCGTTTCAGCACCAGGGAAACGTTCTGGTGACGATATAAAAGTAACAGACCTATTAATACAATTAGCAAATGCAGCGTTACAACAAGAGAATACGGAAGAAAAATTGCAGACTGTTGTGGATCGATTTAGAGCGATTGCGGATGGTTTGGGGATAGATTATGCCATTTGTGACGTGATTGCGGAAGATTTACGTGAACGTGTACAAGGTGACAAAACGAACGTGGAATTATTCATCGATAGCATTAAAGCGGCAGGTGAAGATAATAACGCCAAGCTCATTGCTGCCTATTTTAACGCGATTGGTATGCCCGCACGCTATGTCAGTCCTAAAGATGGGCTAGTGGTAAATGATTTACCTGAACGAACATTTGCTTTACCAGAAGCGTATGCTAATTTAGCCCCTTTAAAAGATACAAAAGAAATTATTGTTTTCCCAGGTTTCTTCGGTTACACTAGAGCGGGCGTATTGCGAACATTTGACCGCGGTGGCTCTGATATTACAGGCTCCATCTTAGCAGCAGCTGTTGAAGCGGAGCTCTATGAAAACTTTACGGATGTGGATTGTGTGTTCTCTGCGAATCCGAAAGTCGTCAATGATCCAGTGGAAATTAAAGAAATTACGTATCGCGAAATGCGCGAATTATCATATGCAGGCTTTTCAGTGTTCCATGATGAAGCGTTAATGCCTGTCTACAAGATTGGGGTGCCAGTTAACATAAAAAATACAAATAATCCATCAGCCCCAGGTACACGTATTGTACCAAGCCGTCCTGCAACAGGTCGTCCAGTTACAGGTATCTCGGCAGACAGTGGCTTTTCAACTTTATATGTCTCTAAATATTTGATGAATCGCGAAGTAGGCTTTGGACGAAAGCTACTCCAAATTTTAGAAGATGAAAATATTTCTTATGAACACACACCATCTGGTTTAGACGATATTTCTGTCATCATGCGTTCAAATCAACTAACACCAGAAAATGAAG
>NZ_DAMDAY010000083.1:0-15496 GCF_032093475.1 Lysinibacillus sp.
AAAATCCCCTTAATCGCCGGTTGTCCACCGACACTTAAGGGGATTGATAAATAATAAAAAACTAAGGGCAGAACAATCTACCCTTAGCTTCTTTAATATGCTTTAAATAATTTTTGTAAAATATAATAGGATTGTTTTAAGCGCTCTTCGTATTTTGGTACTTGCCATGTTTCCCATGTATAAGCAGACAGTGGTGGTAAGACACCATTAGTAGCTGCTGGCATAGATTGAACAACGTTGTTCTCTTTATCTACAAATAAAGCACCAATATAAATATTGTCTACTTTAACGGAAGCCTGATTACCATCTTTATAGAGGTCACCTATAAACTCACGTTGACTTGGATCTTTGGCTTGAATCAATAACCAAGGGATGCGAAGTTCTATAACATTATCTTCAGCCCAAGTATAATCAACTAGAGAATCATAGTCTTTCGCTTCTGGATTAGCATTTCCTTGATGTAATTTTCCTGTTTCATAAATACTAAAATCAGTCGTTCTATTTTGCTCAGGTAAAAATAGTTGTTTATTTAACACATAGTAAATAGGGGCGAACTTTCCACTATTTTTCATAGCATTAGCCATTCGAGGAGCAACTAAGTTTAAACGGTGGCCATATAAATAATCATAAAAATCGTAGTATTCATCAATAACAACCCGAGAATCACCATTTTTATTGAGCTCAACTATAAAATCAATACCATTTGAAAACGTCATATTTTTTATAGATGTAGCAGACGTATTTCCTTGATCTGGTACAACATCTAATAAAATGCGAGGGGAGGTTTGGGCTAACTCCTCACTTTTTAATTTAATGTACAAATAGCGCTCGTCATAGTCTACTGCAAAATCTGTTGGATTGTTTGGTGTAGTATCATATAGCTGTTTACCCATCCATTCCGTTGTCTCGCCATCTACTTTTACCTTCATTCTATCAAAGCTTAATAAACCAAACTGTTGCTCATTTGTTTGGGCATTGGACCAAAATGGTCGACGATTCGGATCATCATAATCCATCGTATTCCACGTTCGTTTAAACCACTCATCTTGCCATGTAAAAACAAGTCCTCCCATGAGCCCTTCATGCATAATATCCTCAAATAAATGTTGAAGTGTTTCTCCCTGTGCTTGTTCTGACATTTGCCCCTGATTCCAACCATATACATTATCATGTGTTTTACCACGTGATGCAGGGATACCAAATTCCGCAATAAGAACTGGCATATTATGAGCTTCATGGAGCTCTTTTAAATAACCTGCATAGCTATTTTTGTTCCCTCGGAAATCGACATAATTTAAATAATCTTTATCAAAATTAAAGAAGTCAGGGTAGTAAGGATACACATGATAGGAAGCAAATTGTCCCGGTGCAGTCATCTCTCCTTTTGTATAAATAACATTTGGATTGACCCCTACTAAATCTTCATCCTCAGATGGCTCTGACGGATGTTCAAGAATGTCAGTTGTGACCCAGTTCGTAAAACTCATTGGACGTAGCCAGTTATATTTTTCCTTTTCATAAACTGACACAAGATCCATTTGTTCTGCTAGCCAATGCTCAAATGGAGAGGCATCCTTTGTTTCAAAAAAAGTACCGTTGTATTGACCAATATTTGCATGTTTTTCATTCGTTCCAACAACCATATGTGGATACCATTCGATTCCTAATACCCATCCTATAACATATTTTGATACGTCTACATCATACAAGCCAGATGCATGTCCTGGTTGAGGCTCCACATAGATATTTCCATGAATGACATCTACCATTCGTTTCATTTCTAATTGAAAATCTTCTAACGTATCTTTATCATAGGCGTCCAATGAATTTGATAAGCCCTCTTCATTAATCCAAACTCCATGTAAAACATATAATGGATTTTTTGGATGTTCTTCATTATATTTAGCAAGTGCTCTATAAAAGCCGGGTGGATGTAATGTATAGACTCGTATCGTATTAGCATTCATGTCTGCTATTTGTTTAAACCATCGATAATATTCCTCTTCAGTAATTGCTGCTTCTCCAGGAAAGGCACCAGGTTTCCCCATTCCGATATTGACACCCTTAAATACGATTGGTTCCCATTTGCCGTCTCTTCGCACTTCAAAAGATTGTCCCTGAATCCGTGCATTATAGTTTAATTTCTCATGATTCACAGTATCCTGAACCTCTTTGTGCTCAAATGAATCAAATATTTTATGCATTACCGGGATGTAAATGGACCAATAAAACGAACTGTCTGCATACTTCTCAGCATATTTATAGATTGTTGGTAACCCTTTTATCTTATAAATATTTGGTACCCTTGCGATATCATTAAAATCTCCCGCAAAATAATAACTAGATGTGTAGCGCTTATCTTGACCTACAATTGCTGCAAATTGTTCTGGAATACCATTAGCCTTTAACAGCTCTGTTCCCTTTTTCGTTAAATCCCATTTATAATTTGCAAGAGCATCTTCAGCATATTTAGGTGTAATAATATCAAACCAATAATCGTATTGCGCCCTTGCAGATGAATGAAAGAATTTTTTACCATTTTCAGTAAACTGTACTTGAATACCTGCAGATTTAACATGCTTGTCCAATTCAAGTACAAGTAGCTCTTCTGTTATTTCATTAAATAGTAAAAATCCTCCACCCTTATATGTCCAATTATCGCCATGTTCATCGATAACCCATTGCGGTATTTCTAAATTTTTATGATAATCAAGCTCATCGAAATAACGCCCGATCCAGCCAGACCATGTGATTCCTAAATAATCCTGTAATTCTTTACGAACTTCCTCTGATGTTGGTGAAGCAAACGTGTTATACTCAGCAATTAACATGCTCTTCTTTTTGCTGGCTAAGCGTTCGACGATTGCCTGCCATTCTTTCTGTTCAAGTCCTCCAACAATTTTTTCAGAACGTTCACCTAAACGTTTTGTTTGTTGCAAATCATCTTTATAAACTCCGTACGTATCTGCCAAATAAATAACATCATAGTCACTATAATCATTTGGCAACTTCTTTTCTACAACACTTTTAGTTTCATCATTTGGTGCTGTTCCATAGTAATCGCGTTCTACGTCATAAGGTTCATTATTTAATCTATATTTATAATGGTTTAAAAACCAATTCACCCCTAAGTGCTCTCGGTAAGACTCATTCGGAACCGTTTTATCTATAACGGCTACATTTAGCTGTTTCTCATCTTCCAAGTACCACCATGCAATAGGGATTATCATGAGGCCTAGTACGACCATAATCCCTATATAGATTCGTTTCATACACTTTTCTCCTTTTCAGCAATGCCGACACGTTTCATATTACCCCATTCACTTTTTCTTAAGACAAAACGAACTAATCCCTCACAGCGCCAGAATAATGTTAGTGGGCGATACCAAAAAATTTCTGTAAACGCTAAAAGAATCATACGTAACAACTCTCGTTTTTTCGGATACGTATTCATACTCCACGATTCAAACAATACTGCCGCTATTGAAAAAATAACACCATAAAAAACGAATAGTAGTAGCAGCATGAGCGCAACTTCATAATAAATTTTCCCTAAGAAAAAGGCTATGACAATATAAATATATCCACCTAACTCCACAAGAGGCCCTAGACATTCTACTAGCCAAAAATACGGGAACGAAAGAAATCCAATCATGCCATATCTAGGATTCAAAGTCATTTTTTTGTGCTTCCATAGACTTTCAAATAACCCTTGATGCCACCTTCTTCGTTGATTGCGCAGTACCCCTAATGTTTGAGGTGCTTCCGTCCAGCAAACTGGGTCGGGTACAAATTCAATACGTTTATTTTCTTTTTTTTCTTTTATAAGTCGATGAATATTCACTACAAGTTCCATATCTTCGCCAATAATATTGGTTGAATATCCACCTGCTTCAACAGCCCATTTTTTAGAGAAAACACTAAATGCTCCTGAAATAATAAGGACTAAATTGAATTTACTTAAGGCTATTCTCCCCATTAAAAATGCCCGCAAGTATTCGATTACTTGCATGATTACTAAGTAATTACTAGGTAATTGAGTCTCATAAATAGAGCCAAACTGCATCTTTGCGCCATTTGCAATACGAATATTACCACCTGCTGCAATGACCTCACCATCAGATAAAATGATAGGCTTCATCACCCGCAGCAAGGATTTTTCATCTAAAATGGAATCCCCATCAATGGAGCAAAAATACGGATATTGAGAGACATTAATACCCACATTTAACGCATCAGCCTTACCACCATTTTCTTTATCAACTAAAATACAATTTTTATAGATTTCAGATTCATATATTTGCTTAATATCTTTTGTAGGGATGTTAGTTCGGACAATTTTGTTGATTGGCTTCATTTGAAAATGTTCGATGACCGTTTGAAGGGTTTGATCTGTAGACCCGTCGTTAATAATGATAATTTCAGTTTGAGGATAACGTAAATTCAATAATGAATAAACTGTATCTACAACCCCTACTTCTTCATTGTAAGCAGGAACAAGTAACGACACGGGTTTTGAATAAAAAGCATCTATATGTGCATCATCATACTCTGATAGATCGAGACGATAGCGTTTTCTTAAATCCAGCATAGCAATGATGAACATTGTACAATATGAAACGATAACGAACAGCATATAAAATAAAATAATGCCCCCAAAAAACATCATGCAATAGTCAATTATTTTCATTTACTTCCCCTCTTTTCTCGCTGCAATTTCCTGGGCCATTTCAATTGCATATTGGTCATTTGAGGATTCAATGAATTGCTGTAATTTAGCTATACCATGTCGATCTTCTACAATCGTTTTTGCCGCTTGAGAACGTACCCACCAATTCTCATCTTGAAGAAGTTGCTCTAAATAACTATAAGTGTAAGTAAGCGGTACATGCTTGAAAATTTTGGCAACCATTAACCTTGCTTCCCACATTTCTGAAGTCACAAAAGGGATAAAGGGATCCATCTCATCAATAATACCTATTTCATAAAGGCCTTTTAATGCTCTGATGTTTATTTCCGTCGTATCATGGTCTAATAATTTTTTTAACTCCTCCAAATACTCCATCTTTCTTTTTACAGCAGCAGTATCAATAACAGCAAATTGCATATTAGCTGGCAAGCTATTAAAATCATGGAAAAATTGAATAAATACATTATCATCTAATAATACAAACAGTCTTCTATATTCACTTTCAGCGTAATTTACATTGGAATTTTTTATTTTCTCCATAAATAAATCTGGTTGGAAAAGGGAGTATATTTTTAATAACTGGAAATGTTCTTCATCTGTAATGTTATTTTTTTCGAATTCTTGGCACTTCATTAGCAATTGATCTATTTGTAAGTCTGCAATTCGATAGAGGGCATTCATTCGAATACTCCATCGTCTACTTGATAAATCTTTTTCGTAGAATGCTTTTAAATATTGATTGGAGAATTGTTTAATTTTTAGTTCCAACTGTTCATTCCTTATATTCTTTAAATAGGATGAAAAAATTCTTTCAATAGCTTCAACTTGCGCCCTTCCTCTAGGTACCAATACGATACTAAATAGTGCGTTATTGAATAAGTAATCATACCAAAGTTGAGAATAATTTTGTAAATAACGGTCACGAACTTTTTCAAAATAGCTTTCACGCTGTCGCTGAACAAGTAAATACAGTAAAAAGATAAAGAGCACAACTAGTAAGAAGGAAATTATTGCGAAAAGCGTAGAAATAGTCAGCTTGATCATAGCCAAAACCTCGCAAAAGTTCTTTTAATTTTGGCTTCGAGCAAACGTAAATTAAATGGTTTGACAATATATTCATCAACACCGCCTTCATAAGCATTAAGCGCTGCCCCTTCAGAATTGCGTTCTGACATCATATAAATAATAAATTTCTTTTCATTTGGCATATGTCGTAAGATATGCAATATTTCTAAGCCATTTTTTAGAGGTAAAATATCATTCATAAGAATTAGATGCATATGCCCTGATTTATAATGATCCGATTGTAAAAAGCTATAACCATCCTCATAAGCCTTTACATCCAGAGTAAAATGAGGGATATCTAATTGTTTTAGCGTTGACTCTAATACTTGTCTAAAAATAGCGTTCTGTTCAATAATACTAACTTTCACTAATTCCGTTGGTTGCTCACTATAATCTTTTACTTGTGCTATACTCCACGTTAATTGCTCATCCTCTGATAGCATTTGTTTATTTTTATTTAACAACTCTTCAAAGATAACGTTATTATTTCTTATTTCTGTTATAGAGGCCTTTAATGCAATATGTTGAAACTTCCGTTCTGCTTCTAGGATGGCAAATATTCGTTTTAAAAATGCTGTAGCTTCTACATCACTACTTTGTAAAAAAAAGATACCCCAATGATTTCCATCTGATAATTGAAAAAGCAAATCTGTCTTACGTATTTTCGATTGTAAAAATGAGGTAACTTGATCATTCGTGGTTTCATTTGGTTGTGTAGAATTAGCTCTTTTTAAAAAGACTGCTGTTATTGTAAGGCGTGATCTAATAACACTTTCCCGCCATATTTCAAAGTAGCGTTCTACTTCATGTTCTTGCATGATATCATGGGCGAATTTTATATCATTCATTAGAATCACTCCCTATTTGTTTTTCTATATTATTATTTTCTATCATTTATTTAATAAATTAACAACAGTATTATAGTAAAAAATATAACTAGACAATATCTGAACATACCTATACGTCATAAAAAGTACATAGTTGAGGATAATTAATCATCTGTACCCTTTCTTAGGAAAGTTGGGCTTCCCAATGACCGAGATGAAAAGCAACCGCCTCGCTTTTTTCAAGTGACATTCTCTTTTTTCAATAACACAAAAGGGTACATAAGTCATTAAACTTATGTACCCTTTTGAAGAATTTTCAATTCTTATTTTACCGGCACTACTGCACCTTTCCATTCTTCTAAGATGAAGTCTTGGATTTCTTTCGAAGTTAATACTTCTAATAATTTTTTAATTTCTGGTTTTGTTTCATCACCTTTACGTACAGCAATGATGTTTACATATGGAGATTCTTTGTCTTCAAGAGAAATAGCGTCTTCGATTGGGTTTAAGCCGTTATCAATAGCAAAGTTAGAGTTGATTAATACTGCATCACCTTCGTCATTTTCATACATTTGTACAAGCATTTCTGGTGCAGTATTCGCATCGAATTTAAAGTTTTTAGGATTTTCTTCAATATCCTTTAATTCAGCTGCTGTTTTATCAATACCCTCTTTTAGTTTAATTAAGCCTTTTGCTTCTAATAATGATAGCATACGACCATGGTCGGATACTGAATTAGAAAGTAAAATTGTTGCTCCTTCAGGAAGGTCCTCTAATGATTTATATTTTTTAGAGTAAATACCGATTGGTTCAATATGAACGCCACCTGCATTAACGAAATCATAGCCATTGTCTTTAATTTGTAACTCTAAGTAAGGAATATGTTGGAAATAGTTTGCATCAATTTCTTCTGACTCTAAATCTTGGTTTGGCAAAACATAATCTGTATATGGTTCAATCTCAAGATCAATACCTTCTTTTGCTAAAATCGGTTTTGCCTTTTCTAAAATAACAGCATGTGGTGTGTTAGAAGCACCTACTTTTAATGTTACGTTTTCTTTGCTATCTGATTGATCATCTGATGCTGAATTTGCATCTTCTTTTTTATCAGTACCACAAGCTGCTAAAGCTAGGACAAGTATTGATAAAAATAATCCTGCCAATAATTTCTTCATTTATGACACTCCCTTTTACTTTGTTTGAAATATGTTAGCGGTAAGAACCGGAATAACCTCTAATGTCTTTCTAGCGTTTATCGATTTTATCGGTAATGACATCACCAATCCATTGAATGATAAATACAACTACTAAGATCAAAATAGTTGCCATTAATGTCACATCTTGGCGATTTCGTTGGAAGCCATCAAGGAAAGCTAAGTTTCCAAGACCACCTGCACCGATAATCCCTGCCATTGCAGTATAACCAACAAGTGCTACAGCCGTTACGGTAATACCAGAAATCAGAGCTGGTAATGATTCAGGGATTAGGACTTTCCAAATAATTGTGGACGTTTTAGCCCCCATTGAACGAGCTGCTTCAATGACACCTTTATCAATTTCGCGTAATGCAATTAAAACCATACGAGCGTAAAATGGAGCTGCACCGATAATTAAGGCTGGTAAAGCCGCATTTGCTCCGCGAATTGTCCCAAGTAAAAACTTCGTAAATGGAATTAATAAAATAATTAATACGATAAATGGAATGGAACGGAATATATTAACGAGTGACCCCGTTAAAAAGTTAACAATTTTATTAGCCCATAACTGATTAGGACTTGTTAAAAATAGCAAGATACCAATAACCAATCCAAGAATAAATGTGACAAATGTTGAAATAGCTGTCATATACAATGTTTCATACGTAGCTTGCCACATATTTTCCCAGTCTACGTTCGGAAAGAGATTAGTTAGCATTTGCGATCACCTCCGTTTGAACTTCGACTGTATTTAAATAATGTAGGGCATCAGCCACATTTTCCTTAGAACCATCAATTTGCACAATAAGTGTACCGTATGCTCCATTTTTCGTTTGCGAAATATTGCCATGAACAATGCTTACTTCCACATCGAATTTTTTAACAAGATGTGAAATGACGGGCTGTTCCGTTTTTTCACCAACAAAGATCAGCTTGACAAGTTGACCAGTTGGGTAGTTTGCTTTGATCTGTTCCACTGTATCCTTTGTTTCTTTTGTGTCGGTAATCTGGGCTACAAATTTCTTAGTAATAGCTGCTTGTGGTGCTTGGAAAACTTGCAACACCTCACCACGCTCTACAATTTCACCAGCCTCCATTACGGCTACACGATGACATATTTTACGGATAACGTGCATTTCATGGGTAATCAATACGATCGTTAACCCTAAACGTTCATTGATATCAACTAGTAAGTCAAGAATAGCATCTGTCGTTTCAGGATCCAGTGCAGATGTCGCCTCATCACATAGTAAAACTTCTGGATTATTAGCTAATGCTCGTGCAATCCCAACTCGCTGCTTTTGACCACCTGAAAGCTGTGATGGGTATGCCTTATCACGTCCTTCTAAACCTACAAGTGAGATTAACTCCTTCACACGGGCTTCTCGTTGAGCTTTTGGAACACCTGCAATTTCCAGAGGGAAAGCGATGTTTTCAGCAACTGTTCTAGACCAAAGTAAATTGAAATGCTGGAAGATCATACTTACCTTTTGTCTAGCAGCTCTTAACTTTTGCCCTTTAATGGATGAAAATTCTAGATTGTTTACTGTTACCGTTCCTGTTGTCGGTTTCTCTAATCCATTTAATAAACGAATCATGGTACTTTTACCGGCACCACTATAGCCGATGATGCCAAAGATTTCACCTTTATTTATAGTAAGGTTGACGTCTTTGACTGCCGTTAATTCGCCATTTGCTGTTTTGTATTTCTTCGTAATATTTTGAAGCTGAATCATAGCGAATACTCCTTTTCTTATATAAAAAAACCCCTTCACTCATAGACAAGTAGAAGGGGTCACGTATGATACGTTAAACCGTTCTCTCATCTTTCAAAGAAAAATCTTTGGGTGATTTGGCACCTTTTCACATGGTGATGGTTGCCGGGCTTCATAGGGCACTTCCCTCCGCCGCTCTTCATAAGAGTTCGATATATTTAATGTTTTAGTAATATATTTGATACTTTACCACGCTAGTAATGTTCAGTCAATTGATTTTTTTAACAATTCGTACAAAAAAGGTACAGATTGAAAAGCATAAATTTTATCTGTCACTTTCCCGCCATCAGTAACAAGTAAACATGGGACACTTTCAATTTGATGCTCATAAGCAATCTGCTCTAGAAAGTTGATATTTGCTTTGCCAATTTGAAGCTGTGGCAGCAATTGTTCAATAACTGACAGCATTTTTGATGCCACCGCACATGTTCCACACATCGGTGTATATAAATAAAATGCAGCTTTTTCACCCGACTGTATAGCCGCTTCCCACTGCTCTTTTGACCATTCTTCCATTGATTTCACGCAACCTTACAAAATATATTCATTATGGATTGAGAAATGAGCGCGCAATAAAATCATCGCTAACACTTTTCTTGGTGTTGTCTCTACTTCCTTATATGTTGGCATTGTACGTAAATGCTCAGCCTCTGGATAATGTCTGTCCATTAATGCACGTAGCTTATCGCCAGACGTATCTGCATCAAAAAAAGTGAAAAGCTCACAGCCCTCATAAGGATCGAGTAGCTCTTCTAATTGATGCACACCAATTGTACCATTCGTACAAAGTATTGTAACATTCTCATTTAAAATAGGCTCAATTTGTAGCTTATCTGAGCGTCCTTCTACGATCAAGCATTTTCCCTCGAACATTACGCCACCTCCAATTAGACATCCCCACTTATAAGTCATTATATAACAAAAAACGCCGGTAGTTTCCGACGTTTTTCGATTATAGCTTGTCTTATTCAGCGATCATTTCTTCGTATTGCTCTGCTGTCATAAGTTTTTCAACTTCAGATGCATCAGCAGGCTCAACAACGATCATCCATGCTTTTTCATATGGTGATTCATTAACGAATTCTGGGCTATCTTCTAAATCTGCATTGACTTCAACTACAGTACCTGAGATTGGTGCATATAATTCAGAAACAGTTTTAACTGATTCTACGCTACCGAATGGATCATCTGTTTTGATTTCGTCGCCAACCTGTGGAAGCTCAACGAAAACGATATCTCCTAATTCAGATTGTGCGAAGTGAGTAATACCAATACGTACTTTTCCATCTTCTACTTTTACCCATTCATGTTCTTCAGAGTATCGTAAGTCTTTAGGTGTGCTCATGCAATAAACCCCTCCATAAATATGTAATATATTCACTTTCAGTGTGCCATACTTCTCCTATAAAAACAAGATTCAATTACACCTCTAGGTAATTGAAAGCATATTTTTTCGAGTTCGCTTCAAAAATTAGAAACATCCATCGGAGACATTATTTTCATTCAGATCATGCCTTACACTTCCAAATAGAGGTAAGCCCTTTATCACGATCAAGACGGCTATTTCCAAGTTTGCTCAAAATCAGCTTCTTTAAACCCTAACGTTACTTTTTTTCCATCAGTCACGATAGGTCGTTTAATTAACATACCATCAGAAGCAAGTAGCTCAAGCTGTTCCTCTTCCGTCATATCAGCCAACTTGTCCTTTAAACCAAGCTCACGATATTTCATACCAGATGTATTAAAAAACTTCTTTAAAGGCATTCCACTTGCCTGCCATAAAGCTGTTATTTCTTCCTTTGTAGGTGGTTGCTCTACAATGTGTACCTCTTCATAGGAAACTTCATGATCATTTAACCACTTTTGCGCTTTTTTACATGTTGTACATTTAGGGTAATGGATAAATTGAATAGTCATTAATATGCTCCTCTACTGTCTTTTTCTGTAGTATACCATCATAATTGTTTTGAATGGAGGAACTTCTCTCATTTTCATCAGTCTATCCATCTGTTTTGCTTTTTTATCCGTCACTTTTATGATTCTCTATTTTGCAATTTATTGGTATCGCAAAAACTAGCTACCCAAAAGAGGATAGCTAGTTTGCTACATTGATGATTAAACGATATATTTTTCTGCTTCGATTAATTTTACAGATGCTTCACGTTTTTTCGCAATTAAGTTGTATGGGTTATTGCGAGTTAGCTTACGAAGCGCAGATAATGTCATACGCGCTGCATCACCATCTGCTGAAGCAAGAATTGTATCTTTTGCTTCTTTTTCGATTTCTGCAAATGCTTCTTGGCAGAAGATTTGTGTATAAAGCAATTTTTGATGTGCTTTTTCAGCGCCATCACGAGCAATTGCTTTTTCTGTACGTAAAACAGCCGATTCCATCGCAAATAATTGGTTAGCGATATTCGCAATATTCACTAATACTTCTTGCTCCTGATCAAGCTTTGCACCAAAGCGTTGCGCTGCTAAACCTGCTGCTAATACAGCAATCTTCTTCGCATTTTTCACTAAATATTTTTCTTGAGCAAGTGGCTCTGTACCGATATCTTCTGGCATTAACATTAGAAGCTCTTGCTGTAAGTTTTGGGCAACCTGTAATAGTGGTAACTCACCTTTTAGCGCCTTTTTCATAAATGTGCCTGGTACAATCATGCGGTTAATTTCATTTGTACCTTCAAAAATTCGATTGATACGAGAATCACGATAAATACGCTCAACCTCGTATTCAGCCATAAAGCCATAGCCACCATGTAGCTGTACTGCTTCATCTGCAATGTAATCTAGTGTTTCTGAACCAAACACTTTTGCAATAGAGCATTCAATTGCGTATTCTGCGATAGCACCTGCAATCACTTTTCCTTGCTTTTGCTCTTCAAGGCTTAACTGACTTAAACGATCTTCAAACAGACCAACCGTACGATAATTTAAAGATTCCGATGCATACAGCTGAGAAGCCATTGTTGATAATTTCTCTTTAGTAAGATTGAAATCAGAAAGCTTTGTTTTAAATTGCTGACGTTGGTTTGTGTATTGAATTGCTAACTCTAATGCACGTTTAGAGCCACCAATTGTGCCCACACCCAGCTTATAACGACCAATATTTAAAATATTAAACGCAATTACATGCCCACGGCCAATTTCACCCAATAGATTTTCTACAGGTACTTCCGCATCTTCTAACACTAATGTACGAGTTGATGATGATTTAATCCCCATTTTCTTCTCTTCAGGGCCAACTGAAACGCCGTTGAATGCACGTTCTACGATGAATGCAGAGAATTTATCGCCATCAATTTTCGCGTAGACAACAAACACATCTGCAAAGCCTGCATTAGTAATCCATTGCTTTTCACCATTTAAAATATAATGTGTTCCTGCATCATTAAGCTTCGCAGTTGTTTTTGCTCCAAGGGCATCTGAACCCGAACCTGGTTCTGTTAATGCATAGGCTGCAATTAACTCCCCAGAGGCAAGCTTAGGTAAATATTTTTTCTTTTGATCTTCATTACCGAAAAGAACGATTGGTAATGAGCCAATCCCCACATGAGCGCCATGTGTAATAGAGAACCCACCTGCAACAGACATTTTCTCAGCAATTAAAGCAGAAGAAACTTTGTCTAATCCAAGCCCTTCGTATTCTTCTGGTACATCTGCTCCAAGTAAACCTAATTCGCCTGCACTTTTAAGAAGACGCACTGAATGCTCAAATTCATGGTGCTCTAAGTTTTCAACTACTGGTAATACTTCATTTGCTACATATTCCTCTGTTGTTTTAGCAATCATTTTATGCTCATCAGTGAAATCTTCTGGTGTAAATACACGATCTAATTCCACATCTTCAATAAGAAATCCGCCGCCTTTAATGAAATCAGTTGTTTTTTCAGTCATGTTTAATTCCTCCCAATGTATCTATTTTGATTGTCTAATCCCCTAATAAGTGACACCTCAGCGCCATAAATTCATCGTCCCTATAAAGAGATAGCTGACGCTTCGATTGCACTCCAAAAACCATGTTTCTTGGCTTAACATATCTATAGAAAAGCTTGATGTATACAATGTTCGGAGGCAACCGTAAACAGTACACCTCAAGCTTATCTAGCAAATTATTAAAGAATTTCAAATACCCCAGCAGCGCCCATACCGCCACCAATACACATTGTCACTACGCCATATTTCTTACCTTGGCGTTTCAATTCATGAATAAGCTTAAGTGTTAAAATGGCCCCTGTTGCACCAAGCGGATGACCTAACGCAATGGCTCCACCATTTACATTGACTTTTTCTTGGTCGATCCCTAAATGACGTACGACCTGTAATGATTGAGAAGCAAATGCTTCATTGATTTCCCATAAATCTATATCCTCTATGGATAAACCTGCGATTTCTAACGCTTTTGGTACAGCAACAATTGGACCGATCCCCATTACTTCGGGCGGTACCCCTCCAACAGCAAAGCCTAAGAATTTTGCCATTGGCGTTAGCCCTTGCTTGACAGCTTCTTCACGGTCCATTACGAGTACAGCAGCAGCACCATCAGAAGTTTGAGAGGCATTACCAGCCGTTACACTGCCTTTTACATGGAAAGCTGGACGTAGTTTTGCTAAACCTTCAACAGATGTACCTGGACGTACCCCTTCATCCATACTAAATGTGAATTTTTTCACTTGTGGTTTATTTTGATCATCTACATAATGCTGTTCCACTTCGATTGGTACAATTTCATCATTGAATTTACCTTCTTTAATGGCCTTTTCAGCAAGCTCATGTGAGCGAACAGCAAAAGCATCCTGGTCTTCTCGACTAACATTGTACTGGCGAGCCACTTCCTCAGCTGTATGGCCCATCCCCATATAATATTGTGGAGCCGTTTCAGCTAACGTTGGATTTAGGCGTGGTGTATTTCCCACCATTGGCACCATACTCATAGACTCTACACCACCAGCAAGAATCGCTTTGGAATGTCCGAGCATGATCCGTTCTGCCGCATAGGCAATCGCCTGTAAACCTGACGAACAAAATCGATTAATCGTTAGAGCAGGTGTTGTATCTGGTAACCCAGCAAGTGCACCAATACTACGTGCTACATTCATCCCCTGCTCCGCTTCTGGCATCGCACAGCCTAAGATTAAATCATCAATCGGTCCTTCATAGCCCGCTCTTTTCAATGTTTCTTTGACTACAACAGCACCAAAATCATCTGGTCTCACCGTTGCTAATGAACCTTTTTTTGCTTTTCCTATTGGAGTTCGTGCTCCTGCTACAATAACGGCTTCACGCATCCTATTAATCCCCCTTTGTTTCATGTGCAAGATTGATCTATTTCGTCAATTAATTACGAAGTGGTTTACCTTTTAACAGCATGTGTTGCATTCTTTGCTGTGAAAGTGGATCAGCAACAAGGCTTAGGAACGCCTCACGCTCTAAGTTTAATAAATACTGTTCATCAACTAATGTGCCGTATGGAACCTTACCACCTGCAATAACATAAGCTAATTTTTTAGCAATTTTCAAATCATGTTCACTAATAAAGCCTGACTCAAACATCCCTTGCGCACCGATGAGTAATGTACCGTAACCTGATGCACCGACAACAGGCACTTTTGTAGGTACAGGTGGTTGATAGCCTGCTTCATAAAGCGCTAAAGCCGCTTGCTTTGCATCATATAATTGATGATCTGGGTTAACGGAAATACCATCTGCAAAGTTTAAGAAGTTATTTTCACGTGCTTCTTCGCCAGAAGTTGATACCTTAGCCATCGCAACTGTTTCAAATACTTTATTGGCAATATGTTGATAGTCTACCTCTACGCCATTTGGCAAGCCCTTAAGGAATTTTTGATAAAGCGCTTTATTTCCGCCACCGCCAGGAATTAAACCAACGCCTACTTCCACTAAGCCCATATACGTTTCCATCGTTGCTTGGATATGCGC
>NZ_DAMDAY010000083.1:15506-20913 GCF_032093475.1 Lysinibacillus sp.
ATCTTGGAATGACTTAATGACGAAATCTAGCTCGAAGATATTATCATCCTGTGCTTCTACTAAAATCATTCCTAGATTTGCGCCAACGCAGAAGTTTTTCCCTTGGTTACCGATAACTAGGCCCTTGTAGTTAGCCTCTACTTCATCTATTGCAAAGTTAATCATTTGGATAATATCTAACCCAATTGCATTCGATTGTGAATGGAATTCAAGTAATGCGATACCATCCCCTAAGTCTATTAAACTAGCACCTGTATTTGATTTAATGACACCATGCTTTTTCTTATAACGTTTTAAATTAATCTCTTTTTCATTAACTGGCACTTTCACATATTGTGACCCATTGTAATAAGCTAAATCGCCATCTATTTCAGAATAGAATGTCTCAAAACCATTTGCCAGCATCTCTTTAACAAATGCAGGTACATCACGACCTTCTGACTCCATTTTCGCTACAGAGTCTTTTACGCCAAGAGCATCCCAAATTTCAAATGGTCCTTGTTGCCAGCCGAAGCCCCATTTCATGGCATTGTCAATGGCTACGATATCATCCGCAATTTCACCATGTAGCTGAGCAGAATAAATTAATGTTGGTGCAAAAATCCCCCATAATAGCTCACCTGTACGATCCTTCGCATATGTTAATGCTTTGACTTTATTAGCCAAGCCTCGCGTTTGTTTTGCCATTTCAATAGAAGGAGTTTTCAACTTTTTCACCGGGCTATAAGTTAAAGTTGTTGGATCAATCTCATGTATGTCCTTACCTTGTTTAAAGAAGAACCCTTGACCAGATTTAGCACCTAGCCAGCCATTCGCGACCATTTTCTGTAAAAACTCTGGTACAGCAAACACCTGCTGCTCCTCACCTGTTGTTTGATCGTAAACATTTTTAGCTACATGAATAAATGTATCTAATCCCACAACATCCAGTGTACGGAAAGTGGCAGATTTCGGACGACCAATAAGTGGACCTGTTACAGAGTCTACTTCACCAACAGAATAACCACCTTTTAACATTTCCTGTAAAGTTATAAGTAAACCATACGTTCCGATACGGTTCGCAATAAAGTTTGGAGTATCCTTTGCTAATACAACACCTTTCCCAAGCACATCTTCCCCAAACGTTTTCATGAAGCTAACTACTTCAGGCGCAGTTGTATTAGCAGGAATCACTTCTAATAGTTTTAAATAGCGAGGAGGATTGAAAAAGTGCGTTCCAAGGAAATGCCTTTTAAAGTCGTCTGAGCGTCCCTCTGCCATTGCGTTAATACTAATTCCTGATGTGTTTGAACTGATAATTGTTCCTGGTTTACGAACAGCATCAATTTTTTCATAGAGACTTTGTTTAATTGGTAAATTTTCAACTACAACTTCGATTATCCAATCTACATCTTTTAGTTTCCCTAGATCGTCTTCAAAGTTGCCAACCGTTAGTAGTGATAAATTTTTCTTAGAAGTAAGTGGTGCTGGCTTTTGCTTTAATAACTTTTGCAAAGCTCCGTTTACAATACGATTTCTTACAGCTGGATGCTCTAAAGAAAGACCCTTTGCCTCTTCCTCTTGCGTCAGTTCCTTCGGTGCAATATCTAATAGTAATGTTGGTATACCGATATTGGCTAAATGTGCTGCAATTCCAGAGCCCATCACCCCAGAACCTAGAACAGCTGCTTTTTTAATGTTGTAAGTCACAAGCAATTCCCCCTTATTCTCCCATTGAATGAATAGCCATTCATTTTTTGGCCAAAAAAATATCAAGTGTACCTTAGTGTTTTTTCGTCCTGTTGTTGGATGAAATTCATTCCAGGCAACTAAGCCCGACTAAGGCTTATCTTCGTTCTTAACTCACTTTTTAATGAATGAAGATAAAACTACTTTTCTGTTTTTAGTGTAGATTATTTTGTCTAATTTAGCAATCTTTTTTCAAGAATTATTTTTGCAATATACATCTTTTTCTGTTTTTTACGAGCTAAAAGCAGACAATAAGTAGCAATCAAAACGGCCAAACAGAAAACTTTCAGGTTAAGAGAAAAATGTGTAGAATGGAAAACAAGGAGAGTGAATATATAATGAAAACAATTACTACAGCAGATCAATTTAATGAACTAATCGCGGGTGACCAAAAAGTACTAGTGAAATTTTACGCTGGC
The DNA here is from genome assembly GCF_032093475.1 of Lysinibacillus sp. NCBI lineage: Bacteria > Bacillati > Bacillota > Bacilli > Caryophanales > Bacillaceae > Lysinibacillus > Lysinibacillus sp. Next base: position 17,654 of record NZ_DAMDAY010000083.1, read on the forward strand.
TGGTGCCCAGATTGCACACGAATGAACATGTTCATCGATCCAATCATTGAAGAGTACAACCAATATGACTGGTATGAGCTAAACCGTGATGAGCTTCCAGAAATTGCAGACAAATATGATGTAATGGGAATCCCAAGCTTATTAATTTTCCAAAACGGTGAAAAACTTGCACATTTACACAGTGCCAATGCAAAAACACCTCAGCAAGTAACAGAATTTTTATCTGCTCAACAATAAAGAGCAAAGAGCTGCATTTCATTTTTGAAATGCAGCTCTTTTTAAAAGGAGATTGTTATGCACAAACAATTAGTTCTACTCGGTACATCACAATATGATACATCGATTGCACCAAGATTCCGTCAATCTGCCTGTGGACCTACTACTATTCACGTTATATTAAACTTTTTGAACAAATCAGCCCCTTCAATAAATGAACTCTACAAGCTGCTCGGTGGCACAAAAATTGGCTTATTTAAATGGCGACTTATCCACAATCTCCGTCGACTATATCCAACTTGGGATATTCGAAATTGTTCATTAAAAGAAGCTTTACAGGAGATTGACGCCGGTCGTCCCGTTGCTATGCGTTTTGATCGTTACTTTAGCCTTCAATGGCGAGATAAAAAATCGGCCTTTGCCTATCATTGGGTACCGCTAATTGGCTATGACATAAAAAATGGCGACCTATCGTTAATTTTTCATGATAATGGTAGACCTCATCATGAAAGTACTATTCGTCGAGCTTTCTATAAAGATAATGAGAAGGTGTTATCGTTTGTTAAAATTAAACCTCAATAGCGCTTATTTATAAAAAATAAAAAGCAGAGCATATTACTATACTCTGCGTTCATTGTTAAATAAGGGAATACAAGGAGCGTGCGTGCTTGGCGATTAGCGTGTAGCCACTCTCTTCTATTTCTTTAAAAATATGTGGTTCATAGCTTGGTAACGCTAGGCTTGCAAAATCTGCTTCAATTGGTACATCGGTTTGAATAGTTGCAAGCTCATGGGATAATTTTAGCATGTCCAAATTTTCCTGGATTTTTGTGCGTTGGCCTGGCTTTAATTCACCAAGTGATTCTAGAATCTTGTCAATTGAGCCATATGTTTGAATGAGCGTCAATGCTTGCTTCGGACCAATACCCTTGACACCTGGATAGCCATCACTAGTATCGCCCATAAAGGCTTTCACCTGTGCAAACTGCGTTGGCTCTATACGATATTCTTCTTTAAAGCGTGTATGTGTATAAATATCGTACTCTGTGTAGCCCTTTTTCGTAAAGGCAATTTCTGTAGAAGGTCTTAAAAGCTGAAGCAAGTCTTTATCCCCACTAATAACCGTAATATCTGCCTCATCCTGCCATTTAGTAATCATGGAACCAATTAAATCATCTGCTTCCATACCCTTCACACCGAAATTTTGCCAGCCAATTTGCTGCGATAATTTTTTCGCCATATCAAATTGAGGCAGCATTTCCTCTGGTGGGGCTGGGCGATTTGCTTTATAGCCATCAAATAAATCATTGCGGAACGTATGTGCCCCCATATCCCAGCAAACAGCCATATGCGTTGGCTTCATAATTGATTGTGCTGTTAAAACATGACGTACAAATCCTTGGGCCCCATTCGTCGGTGTCCCATCTGCCAAGCGAATAAAATGTCCCATTGCAGCTGAGGCAAAAAATGAACGGAATAACAGTGCCATACCGTCAACAATCAATAGTTTTGGTTTTGTTGTCATATAATTTCCTCTCTATTACAAATACAAAGTTTGTATAAAATAAAATGTTTCCTATTTTACATTATAACAAACTTTCACTAATCAGCATTGTCAATACACGGAAATACTATTACTTTACGGCGTAACCTTCCCTTTTTTTGAAATACGATTACGGTGATCAAGTTGAATGCCTGTTAACCACTGTAAAAATGCTGTTACCCCAATTTTAACGGTTTCCGGACGTAGCATTCCTTCCTTAGGATCAGCATAAACAAAATCAATATGACGAACTCCTTCATTTTCTCCAATCAGCTTGAGAATATCAAATAATTCGTAGGCCGTTAAGCCACATGGTGTTGCTGCAGGAACGTCACGAGCAAACATAATATCTAGAGCATCTAAATCTACTGAAACATAAATACGATCTACTTCATACATCAGCTGACGAAGCATTTCACGAATTGTGAGCTGTATACCATCTCGTCGCATTTGCTTTAACGTAATCATATGAATCCCTTGCTCTCTTGCGTAATGAATCATTTCAGGTGAATTGAAAAAGCCATGCAAACCGACATTATACACATGTTTCCCCTCAACAACTCCTGCTGCCATTAACTGATGAATGGGAGAATCTTGTGCTAAACCAACCTCTTCTTGATTCCTTGCATCTAAGTGTGTATCAATCTGAATAATGCCAATCCGATCTTGCGGAAAAGCATTTTTTATACCTCTTAAGGAACAGGCAGTAACCGCATGATCTCCTCCAATCAAACAAGTAAAGCTTTTTTGAAAAGCAATACTTAAATTTTCCGCTGCTGCTTCGATGGCAGATTCAGAAAGCATACGATCTTGTTCATGAATCGCCACATCTCCTATATCCACGACTGACAGCGCACGTAAATTAACCTGTTCATCTAAATTATATGATTGAAAACTAGGCCACACTTTACGAAATTCAGTTGGATATTGCGCTTTTGTTGATCCTCCACTGGCATACGATAAAAGCGCACCATAAATTACAATATCCACATCATTTGGATTCGGATTAGCTTGCTGCTTTATCCATTGATGCATTGCTGATCCATTTTCTTGCTTCCACTGGCATTCCGGTTGAATAAACATTATTCTCTACCACCCTTCATATTTTCCATCCAAGTTAAATTGACCTACATAAATTTTTACTTTCCGCAAAATGTCCTACCATAAAATTTCTACTATTATAGTACCATTCGTACATTCATTTTCGTCATTGTTTTACTTTTTTCCTCTTTTCTTTTGAAATTTCTCAATTAGACAACAAAAAAGCAAACTAGAAACCGATCTAGTTTGCTTCCAATAACGAAAGGGTGATTTTCATATTGTGAGTTGGCCTTATATCTTTCATTTAAAGTGAGGATCACCATAGTTAGGAGCGCTTTGCCCAGATTTTGGAGCGGTTATCTCCTCTTTTGGAGCGCTTTGCTCTTACTTTCGAGCGGTTACCTCCTCTTTTGGAGCGCTTTGCTCACATTTTCGAGCGGATATCACAACCTTTGGAGCG
>NZ_DAMDAY010000084.1:0-20629 GCF_032093475.1 Lysinibacillus sp.
TGAATACAATACGGCAAACCCTGATAATAAAGTTAAGCTTGAGGCTGGCGATGCATTTACAGTTGATGTTGTGCAGTGGGTAAATGAAGGCCGTGTTGATGGTGGTGTCATGATTGAGGGACCATTTAAACAACAGGTTCTTGCCGAAGATGGCCCTTATTATAACTTAAAAGATGAGGTTGTTTATAACGAATTTGCTGTCATTAAAACATGGCCATTGTTCAATAAAAAGGAACAAGAATTCGCTGATGCTTATGATAAAGCGATAGCACAAATTAAGGAACAAAAGAAAACAAATGAATTAAGCACTAAGTTCTATGGCCGTGATTTATTTGAAGTATTAGAAAATGTTAATCGTTAGTTGAAAAAATAACGAATTTATAAGGCTGTTGAGTCAGTGACACTCAGCAGTCTTTATTCATAAAAACAAAAGTTGGTGAGGAAATGGATAAATATTTTGACGCAACATATATTTGGAACGCAATCCCTGTGTTAGTACCCTTTTTAAAAATTACGTTCCTAGTTGCAGGGTCCTCTATTATTTTAGGTACACTGTTTGGCTTATTGTTAGCGGCAGCTAAACTATCTTCCTTGAAATGGTTACAAAAAATCGCAAACTTGTATACAACAATTATGCGTTGTACGCCCTCTATTGTTTTATTATTTCTTGTTTATTATGGTGTCCCAGCATTAGCTGAAAATGTCGGTCTCAATCTCCATTCAATTGAGACGGCTATTTTCGTAGTCGTAACTTTCACCCTGCAGTTTGCAGCAATTATGTCTGAGGTAATACGATCCGCTTATTTAGCAATTCCCAAAGGACAGTTTGAAGCAGCTGTTAGTGTTGGGCTAACACCATTCCAGGCCTACCGTCGAATCATTTTCCCGCAGGCACTTGTAGTTGCTCTGCCGAACTTTGGGAATGGCATGATCGCTTTATTACAGGAAGGTGCACTAGCTTATACAATTGGTTTAATTGATATTGTCGGTAAGGCAAATTTAATTATCGCAAGTAATATCAATGCACATGCATTAGAAATTTATATTGCATTAGCCATTATTTATTGGGTGTTATCAATTATTATAGAAAAAATATTTGCTATATTAGAAAAGGTATTTGGCAAGGGTAAGAAGACCTTAGAAACAACGTAAGGAGGCATAACTGTGAATTATCAATTTTTACTTGAAACATTTTTTGTTGCATTATCTGGTGTTCCTATCGCTCTCCTTGTGACAGTTGTTGCTTTGTTGATAGCTCTACCACTTGGTTTTTTACTGGCACTTACGAGGATTAATAAAATTCCAGTTATCCACCATCTAGCGAAAATTTATGTTTCTTTCGTACGAGGGACGCCGATCATTATACAAATCTTTATTATATATAGTAGTATCCCGTTAATGTTAAAAGTTATTTTTGAAAAGTATCATATAGAATATGATATTTATAAAATCAATCCAATTTGGTATGCATTTATTGTTTTCGCGTTCAGTTCAACGGCAATTTTAATAGAGGTATTTCGTTCTGCATTAAGTACAATTGAAAAAGGGCAATTAGAGGCAGCGCATTCAGTAGGTTTAACAACATTCCAAGCATATACTCGAATCATCATTCCGCAAGCTTTAGTAGTTGCATTGCCGAATATTTGCACAGCTACCGTTAATCTTATTAAGGCTACCTCCCTAGGCTACGCAATGTCCCTTCCTGAAATTACATTGAAGGCAAAAGTGGCAGCAAACGTTGGCTATAATTACGTAGAAGCCTATTTGGATATCTTTATCGTGTACTTAATTTTATGTAGTACAGTCGAATACTTGTTTAAGCGCTATGAAAAGTATTTAAGCAAATACAAAGCGGCACATGCCTAAGGGGTGAATAATTATGTTAGAAATTAAAAATATTCATAAGTCATTTGGAGGCAATGAAATTTTAAAAGGTGTTGATTTAGCTATTGATAAAGGGGATGTTGTTGTTATTTTAGGTCCTAGTGGCTCAGGGAAAACAACATTATTACGCTGCATCAATTTTTTAGAAAAGGCAGATCAAGGCTATGCGACATTTGGAGATATCGAAGTTGATTTTCAACATGTAAAGAAAAAAGACGTACATGCAATTCGTCAGCGCGTCGCATTTGTCTTCCAAAATTATAATCTGTTCACAAATAAAACGGCATTAGAAAATGTTACCGAAGGGTTAATCGTTGGACGTAAGATCCCGAAGGCTCAGGCTGTGGAAATTGGCAAAAAGGCACTAGACAAAGTAGGCTTATCTGAAAAATACAACGCCTATCCTAGTCAGTTATCTGGCGGTCAGCAACAGCGTGTAGGCATTGCACGAGCAGTAGCATTGAATCCTGATATTATTTTATTTGATGAGCCAACATCTGCACTTGATCCCGAATTAGTAGGAGAAGTATTGCAAGTCATGAAAAATATTGCGGCTGAGGGTACTACAATGCTTGTGGTCACACATGAAATGGGCTTTGCCAAAGATGTCGCCAATCGCGTGATTTTCATGGATGGAGGCGTTGTTGTTGAAGAGGGTAGTCCCCATAATATATTCGTAAGCCCAAAAGAGGAGCGCACAAAGAAATTTTTAAAACGTGTCATTCCAGAAGACTATACGTTCTATATATAAAATAAACAGGAGAGTCTGTAAAATGCAGAATCTCCTGTAACCACCTGTTATTGAAGGAAAGAAGTTACTTTATTAATGGAATAGATGAACAACTCATGCATAGCTCTCGTACAGGCTGTATAGAAATAGTACCGTTCACTGTCTCTTGAATAATTAGCGGCAGACGCATTATAGATAATGACAGCGTCAAACTCAATTCCTTTCGCCATATACGCTGGAAGTAATAAAATACCCTTTTTAAATTGCTTAGTGCTGTGAGTAATGAGTTGAATATCTATTTGGTTTCTTAATTGTTCGTATACAGCAGAGCATTCAGCTGTAGTTTTACAAATGACTGCAATTGTTTCAAATTTGGTAGAAAGATTATTGATGTTCTGGATAATTCGATCAACTAACTCCAATTCATTTGGCACAATGGTAATTGAAGGTTCAGGACCATTGCGGTTAAAAGCCTCTACTTCACTACCATCATTTAAAATATTGGAAGTGAGTGAAATGATTTGCTTTGTCGAACGATAGCTTTTGGTTAAAATCATTTTTTCGGCCTGCCCACCATATAATTCAGGGTCAAGTAGTGAAGGATTCTCAAAGGTATGAGGGTGAATCGTTTGGTGTCCATCCCCTAAGATGGTCATTTGAGCTTTTGGAAATAGTTGCTGTAATACTGTGAGTTGGAATGGTGAATAGTCCTGTGCTTCATCAATTAAAACATGACGGATCATCGTATTTGTCTGTTGCCCTTCAATTTTGTCCTGTAAATATAAAAATGGAGCGGCGTCCTCATAGGCAATAAGGCGTTTTGTTAAATTAGTATGTGTGTGTTGGCAAATATCTTCCCAATGATCGGGCATAAGATGCTGTAAAGCTTTGTAAAAAGGGCTATTTTGATCAAAGAGTTGGCGATATATACCTAAAATATGAACAAACTTTAACTTGGTAACAGAATTACGTAACGGTTTAAAGTGTTTTTTAACAATTTGTCTCGCTAATTTTTGGCGTTCTTGATCAAAATCATCGAAGGAGTTTTCTGTATAGCTTCCCTCATATAAAAGCTCACTGTAAGACTTAGAGTAGTCTTCTTTATCTAAAAGTTCAGTTGCTTCTTCTACCCATTCCTTTGTACGCTCAGCTCTTTCAAATTTCGTTAGTTGCTGTAATAACCACTCTTTCACGAATTGTAGGCGATCCGGTATCGATATAGAGGAAGGGAAGGAATAGAAGTATTCCGAAATTTCCTGTGCAGTAATAATACGTTCCCCACGAAATACAATATTTTTAAATAATAAGCCCTTATTCGATAAATAGCTTACATAGTGATCCATTAAATCTTTGAAATCAAGGCTCGCTTTATATGAAATAATACTTAATTTAGTTTCATAATGAGCGTCATCCTTTTCTGTTAAAAGATCTTCTAGTTGCTCATAAGGGTATTCCAATTGGAATTGACGACCTAATCGTTTTTCCACATACTCTATAAAAGTTAATTGTTGCATATTGTCTTCACCTAAATCGGGTAAGACCGTATGGACATATTGATTGAAAAGTTGATTAGGCGTTATTAGTAATATTTGATCGGCAGTCATTTCATTGCGATAACGATACAATAGATAGGCGACCCTCTGTAAGGCCACCGCAGTTTTGCCACTACCAGCAACACCTTCGACGATGAGGTATCGGGAGTTTACATGTCGAATAATTTTATTTTGTTCAGCTTGAATCGTTGCAACGATACTACGAATATGCTCGTTTGCATTTTGGGCAAGAATATCTAGCAATAAATCATCGCCAATTGTAAGGCCTGTATTAAACATCGATTGTAGTTGGCCATTTTTAATAATAAATTGTCTTTTTAATAACATTTCTCCATGAATTTCTTCACCTAATGTTTCGTAGGATGCATCGCCAGGTGTGTAATCATAATACATACTTGAGATAGGCGCTCGCCAGTCATATATGATTATATTTTCATCCTGTTCATCCAATAATGTAGCAACACCTATATAAATTTTTAAGGGATCTTTTTCCCCATTTTGTAAAAAGTCAATACGAGCAAAATAGGGTGATTGTTGTAAACGTTCATAGACCTTCACATTTCGAATCGCACGTTGTTGTGCAAGCTCTGAGTCAGATAAAAGCTCTACCTGTTGCTTAATGGCAAAAAAAGTTTCATCGACATCCTCAGCCGTATCTAAATTAACCCTGACGTCATTCCAAAACGTTTTCTTTAAGGCGACAGCATTTTCTTTGAAGCCTTTCTCTTTTAGCTGTATTTCTTTTATTTTGTGATGAATGAGGTTTAAAGAATCCTCAAGATAAAGCTTTTCTTCTAGCCATTCTTTTTGATTTTCCAACGTTTACTCACATTCCTCTCCGTAGTTATTTGCTTCCCTTGACAATAACCCTCACCTATATAAATGGTGAGATGAAGGTAATTGTGATTCTCTTTTATAGGTTGTCCAAAGACCCTAGGAAAAAGCAAAAGAGCCTCAATGCAATTATTCGATAGGGTGATTGAAGTAGGAAATTTATCATACCTCTACTCCTGAAGGAAGTATAGTCTAGTAATTTTTGTAAATTTATGCTATAATAAATGTATAAGCTAATAAGTTATTGATATACATAGACTGCTCTAAAAAAGGTGGAGCAGTCTTTTTTATATGTAAAATTGCATCATATTATGACTGATGACCATAAATTTTTATTAGAAACGATAGGCGATATACTAAAGATGACGCCACATTACACGATATAAAAACTTGAAGGGAGGTGAAAATAATGAAGGTGATCTTTACAGTGGGGTTGCCTGGTAGTGGAAAAAGTACATTTGTAAAAGAGCTAGCGAAAAGAGAAAATGCGGTTATCCTATCTAGTGACGCTATACGGGATGAATTGTTTGGTGACGCAACTAAGCAGAAATCGCGTGTGGTCTTTCGTACATTATATGAGCGTCTTAATAACTTAGTGGCAAAAGGGTTTTCTGTCATTGTGGATGCAACCAATATTGAACGGGAGCGCAGGATATTTGCATTACGAAAGTTACCAAGTACCTTTAAAAAGGAGTGTTATTATTTTGATACACCTTATGTAACCTGTGTAGAAAGAAACCAGCAACGGAAACGGCATGTCCCATTAATGGTAATGGAGAAAATGAGAAAGTATTTAGAATTCCCGACAGTAGGAGAAGGTTTTGATGAAGTGCATATTGTACATGAATCAGGTCCTTATGATATTTCTCAACAACAATTTATTTCACTCTTACAAAGCCAGCCCACTTATGAAGAGCTTTTTCACACACTTCGATCAGTTCCACTTTTTAAAGAAATTTATCAATTCGATCAAGAAAACTCATTCCATCAATTTTTATTATGTCAGCATACGTATTTTGTGTATGCGTATATCAATGAGTATTATTTAGAAAGCGATAAACTAGCTCTACAAATAGCTGCATTGTTTCATGATGTCGGTAAACCATTTTGCAAAAAATATAAACCATTACAACAACGCTATGGCTATTTTGGGCATGAAAACGTATCTGCTCAACTGGTGTGCCATTTTCTATTAGAGTTAGGCTTTGAAAAGGACTTTGTGTTAAAGGTTGTTCATTTAGTGCAATTTCATATGTTAATCCAGTATGGGGGCGATCGAGGCGGAAGCCAAATTTATCACTTATTAGATGGTGATTTATTAACAAGGCTTTATTTTTTCCGTGAGGCAGATCAATTTGCCAAATAAACAATAGGGAAAGGGAGTGAAAATATGACGAAGTTAATGAAATATCCAAGAAGCTTTCATTTGCCATGGAGCAGAGGCTACACACATGATGATAAGGTTGCTAAAAATGTAAATCATTTTGTTGGGAAAGAGGTTGTTGTAACTGAAAAGTTAGACGGGGAAGGTACAACACTATATAAAGACTATATGCATGCTAGAAGCATCCATTCCGCTAATCATCCCTCTAGACATTGGGTAAAAACATTTCATGCGAGTTTTGCTTATCATATACCGAATGATTGGCGATTATGCGGGGAAAATGTGTATGCGAAGCATTCCATTTATTATAAAGCACTAACAAGCTATTTTTATTTATTTAGTATTTGGAATGAAGAAAATATATGTTTAAGCTGGGACGAAACAGTAGCATATGCGGCTGAATTAGGTATTGAAACGGTTCCAGTTTTATATCGGGGTATTTTTGATGAAGAAAAGATAAAACGTACATTTACTGGTAAATCAATATTTGACGGTGAACAAGAGGGATATGTCATTAGAAATATTGACGCATTCCATTATGATGATTTTCGATACAATTTGGGGAAATTTGTGAGACCACAGCATGTTCAAACAAGTGAGCATTGGCTACAAGAAGAAATCATACCTAATGGCTTAAAATAAAATGGAGCTAATGAAATTAAGGTGACGAATTATACAATAAAAAGGACTGAGAAAAATGTAATACTATAATAATCTTTCAAAAATTATAAACTATGAGGAAGTGTGCAAGGATAGCATATCCCTTTTCAAAGAGATTACAGGTTCGATTCCTGTCATCCTCATCATAAATAAAAATGAACTCTCTTCATTAGGACGAGAGTTCATTTTTGTTTATTTAGTGTAATTATCAAAGTAGCCTTGAATGTATATCATAGGTGTTCCTTTATCACCTGAACCAGATGTAAGATCAGATAGGGAACCGATTAGGTCAGTTAAGCGACGAGGTGTTGTTCCTTGTGCAGCCATTTGACCAGTTAAATCCTCATCTTTATTCTGAATATATTCCGAAATAGCAGCTTTTAATTCCTCACCTCGAAGGTCCGCAAAATCATTGTCTGCTAAGTATTTTAATTTTACTTCGTTCGGTGTACCATGTAATCCCGCTGTGAACGCTGGCGAAACAACAGGATCTGCAAGCTCCCAAATTTTGCCTACTGGATCTTTAAATGCGCCATCACCGTAAATCATGACCTCTACAGTTTTGCCAGTAGCTTCTTTAATTTTTGCTTGGATTCCGTCAACAATTGGTTGGCAAGTGTGTGGGAATAATTTCACACTATCCTCAGTTGCTTTATTCGAGCCAAGAAGGCCATACTCCGCATTGAAGCCAGAACCGTTAATAGATTCAGCTAAAATGTTATCAAGGCTGTAAACTTTTTCTGCACCATTCGCTGTTAAAATACGTTTTGTGCGGAAACGTGTATGAATGTCACATGTTAAAATACTCTTTGTATAATTTAAAATTGTTTTTGGATTATTAGAGAAGATGACCTCACAGGAAGCCCCTTCCGCTTCAATTAACTCTTTATAGTATTCAATATAATCTACACCAGTAAATGTATGTTTTTTATAGCCAAAATGCTCGCGGAACTCAACCTCATTTAGTGTATCCGTCCATGGGTTAATACCTTTTACATCAAGCTCATCAATATCTACAAGGTGATTACCAACTTCATCGGATGGGTAGCTAAGCATTAATACAACTTTTTTTACACCTTTTGCGATTCCACGTAAACAGTTTGCAAAGCGGTTGCGACTTAAAATTGGGAAAATAACACCTACCGTATCATCACCGAACTTTGCCGCTACATCTACTGCGATATCGTCAATCGTTGCATAGTTACCTTGTGCACGTGCCACGACAGACTCAGTTACTGTGACAATATCACGATCCTCGATTGCATATCCTTCAATTTTTGCAGCATTTAACACTGTATCTACAACGATTTGTTCAATATTATCGCCCTCGTTAATAATAGGACCACGAAGACCTCTTACAACTGTACCGATTACACGTTCCAATTTAATCTCTCCTCATTCTCTCTAACGTCAAATGAAATAAAATCCATATGATTTTACTATACTCTTCATTAATGATATAAGTAAAATTAATAGTTGATATAATAGCTATAAGGGGTGCTTATATGATAGGGAAATTAGATTTATATCGCGTTTTTAGTGTTGTAGCAAAAAATAATAGCTTTTCGAGGGCTGCTAAGGATTTATACATGACACAGCCAGCTGTTAGTCAGGCTATGATGCAATTGGAGAAAGAGCTCGGTACACGTCTTTTTAATCGGACCCCGAAAGGTGTGACTTTGACCACAGAGGGCAGCCTACTTTTCGAATATACAAATTCAGCTTTAGGACTTCTAGATGCTGGAGAAGAGAAGTTACTGGAATTTAAAAATTTAACGACAGGGCAATTAAAGATTGGGGTAGGAGATACCATTTCACGCTTCTTTTTAATGCCTTATTTAGAAGCGTTTCATACTATGTATCCGAATATTAAATTACAGATGCTAAATGGTACAACCTCTGAGATTTGTAATTTTATTAAATCAGGTGAGGTAGATATAGGATTTTGTAATTTTCCAATAGAAGATTCTACTTTACAGTTAACAGTATGCACAGATATTCAAGATATCTTTGTCTGCGGGGAGAAGTATAAAACACTATCATCTAAAAGTTTACGCTATGAGGATCTGTTGAAATTCCCACTTATTTTCCTTGAGAAAAAATCAAATTCACGAAAATATGTAGAAGATTATCTCCTTGCAAGAGGGATCTATATTGAACCAGAGTTTGAGCTAGGCTCCCACGATCTAGTGCTGGAGTTTGCCCGTAGTAACCTCGGCATTGCGTGTGTAACAAAGGAGTTTTCAAAGGATTATCTTCAACGAGGTCACCTCTACGAATTAACCTTAAAGGAAAGTATCCCGGCAAGAAGTATTGGTATGTGTTATTTGAAAACAGTACCTCTTTCTAGAGCCGCGACAAAATTTGTCGAAATCATTGAATCAAAAAGTTTGAATACGAGAAGGACAATCAGGAAAGCTTAGCGACTAGAAAAGTTGCTAAGCTTTCTTTTTTAATACATCAATGAGAATGTCGACATTGCGTTTATTTTTCACGGTTGGTGAGCAAAGATAAGAAAATGTCCGCATAAAATGCTGTCCTTCAAGTGGCAAAATGGTCATATCGCCATTTTTTAATTCACGTTCAATCACACAGGCAGACAGCAGGGAAAGTCCAAGTCCTTGGATAACGCTCTCCTTGACCCCTTGATTACTGCTAATAGTCAAAAGGGAATGAATCTGTAGACCATTTGCTCTGAATAAATGATCTAAATAATAGCGTGTTCCAGACCCTTCTTCACGTGCAACCCAACTTTGCTGTTGAAGTTTGTCAGCAGTAATAGGTTGTTCCCTTGTGAGAGGATGATTGCTGGCACTGACAATAAATAGCTCATCCTTCATAAATGGTTTAATCAATAGTTCATTATCATGAGCCTGCCCTTCTATGAGACCAATATCAACTTGCAATAATTTTGTATATTGAATGATTTCTTTTGTATTGCCAATAATAACTTGAAGCTCAAGCTGCGGGAACTGCTGCTGCAAGCCTGCTATGATGGGAGGCAATATATATTCTCCAATCGTAAAACTCGCCCCTATTACTAGTGTACCTTGGACTTCTTGATGGTAGGCTGCTATGTCTTCTCTCGCTGCTTCCGCAATAGCCATGATTTGTTTAGCTCTTTTATAAAGAATTTCACCAGTTGGTGTAATTTGTACAGACTTAGGTGAACGAATAAATAAGGTTGTCTGTAATTCCTGCTCTAGATTTTTAATGTGTAGACTAACACTTGGTTGAGAAATATGAAGTAATTCAGAGGTTTTCGTAAAGTTATTCACCTCAACTAGTGTGACGAAAGTTTTTAAAGCGTCGAATTGCATAGCTCCACCTCTATTATTAGAAATATTAATAATAACGATTATATATATGTATTTTACTAATAGTGTGCTTTTTAATAAAGTAATAATCAACAAGGGAGAAAGAAGTGAACAACATGGTTATAAGACAGAATAAAGAAAAATCCACCCTTACTCCAAATTTCTTGAAGGGAATATTGTTAACGCTCCTTATTGCTTTAGTAGCGAAATATATTGCTACATTCCCTTTCTTCTCTATTTTGGGACAGTTGGTTATTGCCATTATAGTAGGAATGGCTTGGCGAGCAGCATTTAAAGTACAGGATACCTGGCAAGTGGGGATTGCATTCTCTAGCAAAAAACTCTTAAGGTTGGGAATCATATTATTGGGCATGCGCTTAAATTTAGCGGATATCTATCATGCAGGTGCGAGCGTTTTCTTGATTGCAGTTATTAATTTGTTGTTTGCGTTAATGGTTGTCTACGGATTAACAAAAATGCTTAAAGTTGATCAGAAGCTAGGAATATTAACTGCCTGTGGGACAGCAATTTGTGGAGCAGCTGCTGTAGTGGCAATCGCACCACAAATTAAAGCAAATCAAAAGGAAACGGCAGTAGGGGCAGCAATTGTGGCCCTATTAGGAACTGTATTTACACTTATTTATACAGTACTCTACTCTATTCTTGACTTAACACCGACGGAGTATGGAATTTTCGCAGGTGGTACATTACATGAAATCGCCCACGTTATTGCAGCAGCTTCAGCTGGCGGGAATGAAGCAATTGATATAGCTGTCATTGTGAAATTAACACGTGTTGCACTGCTAGTACCAGTAGCCATTATTATTGGTATTTTCTATCGAAGAATGGATAAAAGCGAAGAGAAAAAGGGATTTACATTGTCTATTATTCCATGGTTTATTTTAGGGTTTTTAGCGATGAGCGCTATCAATTCATTAGGGATAATACCAGCGAATGTGGCGCAAGCATTTGTAAATATTGCTTATATTTTAATTGCTATGGCGATGGCTGGTCTTGGATTAAATGTCGAGATTAAAACATTTAAGGAGCTTGGTGTAAAGGCATTTATCGCTGGTTTAGTTGGCTCTGTCTGTCTATCCATACTGGGCTATATACTAGTCATATTTTTGACTTGATACGGGTCTGGACAGTGTCTAATTAAATAGAAAAAAGACCCTGCATGGTAGATCAGCGTGCAGGGCTTTTTAGATAGAATCAGAAGATAAGTATTTTAGTTGTTGTTTATGAACGTAAAGCTTCAATAGAAGTTGCTAATTCTGCAACTACGATTTTGCTACCGATAATTGGGCTATCAGCTTTATCTCCCTCAGAACCCGAATTTGGACGATGATGGGCTGCAGCAAATGCATCGCTATTACGCCATGCTTGGAAATGCTCCTTAGATTCCCAATACATATTTACACTCATTTCATCATAAGTAGGATCATCGGTTGAAATTAATACCTCTACTTTATGGAAGCCTTCAAATTGTTGAAGTGGTCCCGGCTTTGTGAAGTTTGGTGCCATTCTTGCAGCAAAGCCTGGCTTTACTTGAATACGATTAGTCACAATAATCATGCTATTACCCCCCCTTATTTTATTTTTGTAGGTCTATGAATGAATTATCAATGATTATCATTCGCAATCAATGATAATTGGCGTAGGAAGACATTGTCAATAGATGCCCCCTAGATATTCTCTTACGGGGGTTATGAGCAGGGGAAGGCTGACATTTAACTGACATAATCCGATGCTATAATAAAGCCAAAAGCGAGCTAGTAGCGAGGTGAATGACGATGGTAAACATACTAGTAGTAGAGGATGAATATGCAATAAGTCAGGTTTTAAAGGTATATTTACAAAAAGTAGGGTATGAGGTGTCACAATGTTTTAATGGTGGGGAAGCCTTGGATATGTTTCTTAAGACAAAGCCAGACTTAGTGTTGTTAGATATTATGTTACCAGAAAAAAATGGTTGGGCTATTTTACAGGAGATTAGGGAGTTAAGTACGTGTCCTATTATTATGCTGACAGCATTAGGAGAGGTTAATTACCGCTTAGAAGGATTTAATCATGGAGCAGACGATTATATTGCCAAGCCCTTTATAGCGGATGAGGTTGTTGCAAGAGTAAAGGCTGTTTTAAGACGTGCCGAAGGAAGCCTAGATTCATCCACAATAAAACGTTATGGATCGCTCCAAATTGATAGGAAAGCACATAGAGTATTTCTGGGAGGCGAAGAAATTATATTAACGCCAAGAGATTTATCGGTGCTTATGTTTTTAGTTGATCATCCTAATCAAACATTTACCCGTGAGCAGCTAATAGATCAAATTTGGGGTTGGGAGTATGAAGGTAGTGATCGTGCGGTAGATTTAGCAATAAAAAGGCTACGAAGGGCTTTAAAAGATTGGGATGTGAAAGAAGGAGAAATAAAAACGCTACGTGGATTGGGGTATCAGTTAAGTGTTCAAAAAAAATAAGCGTATATCCTTACTTCATTATTGGACAAGCCGTTATTTACTTACACTTTTTATAGGATTGGCTATCATTTTTCTCATCTCGGCAGCGTGGATTCGCCATACAACATTTGAAAATCGATTAGAATTAATGGAATTTTTAGCAGACGAGACGGTCTATCGTTTAACGGATACAACAAACCCAAATAATGGTCCAATTAATGGTATACCAGGTTTTATTGGGGATCGAGAGCGTTTTAATATGAGAGAAATAGATCCTATTTTATATGTCGTTGATACAGAAGGCAATATCCTTACAAGTAACCGACCCGTACCACCTGGTAGTGCTAAAAATGTAGCGGGCTTGTTGGACGATGAAGAAGGTACGAAGGAAATAACAGGGGGGCTAGAGCCTGAATATGTGGTGAAAAGAAAGATAGAAGGTAATAATGAGTTATTGGGCTGGGTACTTGTGAAGGAGAAGAAGGACAATCTAACAAGAGTTAACCAAGCATATGGTCAGCTTGCTTTATTAATTGGAGCATTAGCCTTATTGGGTTGGATTGCTATTTACTTCTTATCAAAACGTTTAGCTCGTCCAATTAAACAAGTAGCAGAGGCAGCCAAGCATATACAGGAAGGTAATTATACTGTTGATTTGCCTCAAGATAGTAAGGAAAAAGAGGTCTATGAGCTTGTTACATCTTTTGAAAATATGGCAAACAAATTAGAGCAGCTAGAGAAAACTCGAACGGAGTTATTAGCGGGCGTTACCCATGAATTGAAAACACCTGTTACCTCCATAAGTGGCTTACTACAAGCTGTAAAAGATGGTGTTGTAACAGGATTGGATGCCATGGATTTTATTGAAATGGCTATGGTTGAAACAACAAAAATGAAAACAATGGTCGGTGACTTACTTGCCTTTAACCATTTTGCTGTGGACGCAATTCCAGTTAAAATTCAGTCCGTGGATGTTAATCAGCTGTTGCGAGATGCCGTGGCGCAATGGGAAGTTTTACAGGATGAAGACAGTGTAAAAGTAAATTTACATTTGATTGAACAAGCAGTGTATGTACAGGTAGACATTGTCCGTATTCAACAAATCATGACAAACCTATTAACTAATGCTAAGCAGGCAATGGATAAAGGAACGATCACGCTCATACTAAAGGAGCGAGGGGATAAACTATCGATTATTGTGAAGGATACAGGTCACGGAATTCCTCTAGAGGATCAGGCTTTTATTTTTGAGCGTTTTTATAGAGGAGAGAATAAAAAATATACTATTCGTGGTTTGGGTTTAGGGTTACCTCTTAGTAAAATGATGGCACAATCCAGTGGAGGTGACTTGATATTAATTGAAAGTAATGCCTCAGGAACGTCCTTTGAGTTAGTGCTACAAAGAGCTACTTCGCTATAAAAGCGGAGTAGTTTTTTATTGTAAAAATAGTTGAAGAAAGTGTAAAGCTGACATCTGTCTGACACAAATGCTCTTTATAGTAAAAAGTGTAGACGACAAACAGAGAAGACGTAGTTTGGGATCGTCATACCGCCATATTTCAATGGTCAATGAAATTAAGTAGGGAGAGTGAGTGTGAAATGCCTAGAGTAACTTCATTTAATCCAAATGGGCGTAAGGAAATTAAACAAGCCATTTCCTATCCGGATTATACATTGTTAAAAACGAAGCTTCAGCATGTTATGCAGTTAGACAAGCATGCAGGTATGGACGGAAAATATTTAATTCGTAGTACGTATTTCGATAATTTCGCGAATAAAGTGCTGAATGAGAAGAAGGAGGGTTATATCAATCGAGATAAATATCGGGTACGCATATATGGAAGATCTAGTACCGTTATTAATTTGGAAAGAAAGAGTAAACGAAATAATTTAACGTTTAAAACTAAATGTGCAATATCTCAAACAGAATATGAAAAAATACGGGTTGGAGATTTATCATGGATGGAAAAAGACAATCGAGGATTAATTCAAGACTTATATCAAGAGATGTATTATAGCCAATTAAAACCTACAACGGTGGTGGATTATGAACGAGAGGCCTATATCTATCCATACGGTAATGTGCGAGTTACTTTTGATAGTAAGGTGCAATCAAGTCTGCGTAATACAGATATGTTTAATCAAAACTTGCCTATGGTAGATGTACTCGAGTCGAATCTTGTCATTTTAGAGGTAAAATACGATGAATATTTACCGGATATCATTAAGTATTTGCTACAGTCTGTGGATACACATGCTGAGGCCTATTCAAAATATCAACTTAGTCGGATGTATGGCTAATACAAAGGAGAATAAACATGGATACAATTAAATTTAGTGATATATTTAAATCCAACTTTTTAGAAAAAACAACTTCTTTTTCATTAATCGATTCCATTATTGGTTTAGTAGTAGCGTTTTTTATCGGACTTTTCATTTACGCTGTATATAAGAAAACCTTTAATGGTGTCATTTACTCCCATTCGTTTAATATATCATTGTTAATTATGACGATGGCAACAGCACTTGTCATAATGGGAATCAGCTCAAATGTTCTGTTATCACTTGGGATGGTTGGTGCTTTATCCATTGTACGATTCCGTACACCTATTAAGGATCCAATGGATTTAGTTTATATTTTCTGGGCAATTGTTTCAGGTATTTTATGTGGTGCAGGTTTTATCCCATTAGTCATTATAGGTGCTGTATTAATTGGGCTTGTACTACTAGTATTCGTTAACAAAATTACAGTAGAAAACCCTTATTTATTGATTGTTAAGTATGAAGAAGAGCGAGCAAATGCTGAGGTGGAGAGAATTATTGCCACACAAACAAAAAAATTCGCCCTTAAGTCAAAATCAATAATGCAAAATGAAGAAATTGAAACAACATATGAAATTCGTGTCAAACAAAATGATGCTCAATTGATGGATGAACTGACAAAAGTGACTGGTGTAAAATCTGCCATCATGCTTAGCTACGATGGAAATTTCACAGCGTAATGACCTCATTAATACAAAGGATTACAAAGAGAGGTGCAAGCTATGATTAAAACACGAATAGTCTACCTGTTCATGGCAATATTACTCCTTCTCTTTGTCGTTATATATGCTGTTCTTCCAAATGTAGGAATTAAATCGAAAAATTCTGAGTTTTCCTATGAGAATCTAGTATTTAATAACAATAAAGTAACGACAGTTGATATCGAGATAAATGAGGAAGAGTGGGATGACATGCTCGAAAATGCAGCTGCTGAGGAGTTAAAACAGGCGGATATTACAGTAAACGGCAAAAAAATTGAGAATGTTGCTATTCGAACAAAAGGAAATTTATCATTACGATCGGTTGTCAACAGTGACTCTGATCGTTATAGTTTAAAAATTGATTTTGATTATTATGATGATACTCAAAGTTTATATGGACTGAAAAAATTAAATTTAAATAATAATTATAGTGACGCTACACTGATGAGAGAATATATATCTTATGAATTGATGGAGCAAATGGGTTTACCAACGCCAGCGCATTCTTATATGTATGTTACAGTAAATGGTAAGGATCGAGGTTTGTTTTTAGGAGTAGAAGCAGTGGATGAGACATTCTTAGCTAAAAATTATGGCTCTAATGATGGCTTTTTATTTAAGCCAGATGGGATAGGCAGTGATCTGAAATATATAAGTGATAATATAGCAGACTATACGGGCATTGGATTGAAAACTAATGAAGACAATATAGATCAGTCAAAGTTTGTTGAAATGCTAGATGCTATAAATAATAACGGGGACATAGAAAAATATATTGATGTCGATGAAATGTTACGCTATTTTGCCGTCAATACGGCGCTTGTAAATTTAGATAGTTATCAAGGAAATATGAAACATAACTACTATTTGTACGAACAGAATGGAGTTTTTTCTATGATTCCTTGGGATTATAATATGTCCTTTGGTGGCTTTGGTGTTGGAGGAGACAGAGGAAATAGTCAAAATACAGCCGACGATTCTACTACGATGCAAAGACCGTTAGAGCAAAACAATGAATCACTTGATCAGGATTTTAATGGAAATAAGCAACGGCAGGGCGGTGGCTTTAACATGGGAATGGGGATGTCGAGCAACTTATTAACCGAGAGTGCTATAAATTTTAGTGTAACGACTCCCGTTTCTGGCACAACGTTAGAGGAGCGACCACTGTTGAATGCCTTGCTTGCCCAAGAGGAATATCGTAATAAATATGAAAGTTATTTAGAAGAGTTTGCCACAACATATTTAACTGAAGACTATGTGCAATCGATTACTAAAAAGTTAGCAGTTTTATTAACTACTTATGTTGAAGCAGATCCAACTAAATTTTCTACCACAGAGCAGTTTTTAGAAGCGGTTGAAGGTGAAAATAGCTTACCTGAATTTGCTAAACAGCGCTCTCAATCTATTTTAAAGCAACTGTCGGGTGAACTTGTCGTAGAAGCTTCTACAGCCTCTCAGAATAGGGGGATACGCACTCCAAATGAAAATGGTGAAATAAATTCTATGCCAGATGATTTTGATGCGAGTCAGCTCCCAGAGGATTTTGATCCATCACAGGGCCCACCGTTTAACAAGGAGGGCAATGGTCCAAGAGAAGGACAGAATGGGGAACAAATGCAACGCCCGGATGAAAATGGAGATCTGATAGGTATGCCTATGCCGAATGCGGCTATTGAAACATCCTATCGAGCACCTGTTATCGATAAACAAACAGTATTTACAGCAGTTGCTTGCCTAGTGATTCTTCTCCTAGCACTCCTCTTTGTTGTTCGATTCAAGCGTAGGGGTCAGTAAAAAAGTAACCATATCCAAAACTTTTGGGTATGGTTTTTGCTTTTTATCGTGCTAAAATAAAGCATTCTTTTCAGAGGAGTCTTTCATATGAATGAACAGCAGTTTGATAAACTTTTGCATATTAACACGGTTGGAGAACAATATGGTTTTCCTAAGCTTGCACACTACCATCGTTATGAGCCTACACCCTACAAAGGATTGGAACAATTATTTGCAGTATATGAGATGCCTGATCATCCTGTATTTATTGATATGGGGTGTGGAAAAGGGCGTGTTCCTATTTATGTGTACCATAAATTTCATATTCCAACCATTGGGGTAGAAATGGATGCAGGGTTTTATGCAGAAGCTGAAGATAATAAACGTAATTATCTCCAAAAGGTACGAGCACATGCACCTATTACATTTATTCATACGATAGCTGAGGCTTATGAAATAAAGCCACGCGATAATGTATTTTTCTTTTTTAATCCTTTTTCGATTCATATTTTTCGCACAGTCATTCATAATATTTGGAAATCCTATGAGCAGCAAATGCGAGATATTCATATAATTTTATATTATCCACCATATGATTATTTACAGTTTTTACATCAGGGAACGCCATTTGAATTACTTCATGAAGTTAATTTAGAAAATGAAACAAATATTAATGAACGTCTTTGTGTATTCGTATTAAAAAAAGCTTAGAGCCTTGGAGAAACCCGTTCTAAGCTTTTTACTATTTTCAAATATTACACAGTTTTAAGTGACGTGAATGAGAGTTTCATGATTATTCGCGCGATTATTTTCAGGGAAATAATCGTAGTAGTAATAGGAGACATTATAATTAGCTAAACTTTATTGTGAAAAAGTGATTCTATCTAAGAGTTTAGCACTAGATTAAAAACCTAATTAAAAGATAATTCACAAATAACTAATTATACTGAAAAATCACTCTAGACTAAATATAAAGAATGTTTTACAATGTAAAAGGCTTATATGAATAATATTTTTCATTTGTTTAAGGTAGTTATAAATAATTATTTTTGCTATTGAGCAAATGAATGTAATTGTTTATAATTATCTGAAATATCTAATATTTGAGAAACTTTCAGGGGGAATTTAATTATGAAAGAGAGCAAAAAGCTTAAGAAGTTCGGTTCACTTTTAGTAGCATCTTCATTACTTGCTGGTGTTCTTGCGGGTTGCGGTAACGGAGACGATTCAAGTTCTGGTGGAGGTTCTTCATCAGGTGGAGGTTCATCTGACGGCGATACAATTAAAATCGGAGCAAACTTAGAACTTTCAGGGAATGTAGCATCTTATGGTTCTTCAATTGGTCTAGGCGCAGAACTTGCTGTAAAAGAAATTAATGATGCTGGCGGTATTGATGGTAAGAAAATTGAACTGATTAAAGTAGATAATAAATCTGAAAACTCTGAGGCAACTGCGGCCGCTATTAAACTAGCAACACAAGATAAAGTAGTAGCAATGCTTGCACCTGCAACATCGGGGAATACAGTAGCAACGGTTCAAATTGCTAATGATAATAAAATTCCGATTGTTACTGGTTCAGGTACGGCTCCAAATATTACAGTGAACGAAGATGGTAGTGTTAATGAATATGCATTCCGTACTTGCTTTATTGACCCATTCCAAGGGATTGTGGCAGCTAACTTCGCTTCTGGTGAGCTAGATGCGAAAAACGTAGCTATCTTCGCAGATAACGCATCAGATTATGCAAAAGGTTTAGCAAAATCCTTTAAAGAAACGATTACTAAGAGTGGCGGAAAAGTTGTAAAAGAAGAAGCATATGTAGCGAAGGATACAGACTTCCGTACACAATTAACAAATATTAAAGCTGCAAATCCAGACTTTATCTTCATCCCTGGATATTATGAAGAAGTTGGATTAATCGTAAAACAAGCACGTGAGATGGGTATTGATGTACCTCTAATGGGTGCTGATGGTTGGGATTCTCCAACTTTAATAGAACTAGCTGGCGCTGATGCATTGAATAACACATACATCACAAACCACTATTCTGCTGAAGACCCAGATCAAAAAATTCAAGATTTCGTAAAGGCATTTAAAGCTGCAAATGGAGACAAAGCGCCTGACGCATTCAACGCACTTGGATATGACTCAATTTACTACATTGCGGATGCGATTAAACGTGCAGGTTCTACGGATGGGGAAGCAATTAAAAATGAATTAGCTGCAACAAAAGATCTTTCTTTAGTAACAGGTACATTCTCAGTTGACGAAAATCATAACCCAATTAAAACAGCAACAGTTCTTGAATTTAAAGACGGTAAACAAGTGTTCAACTCTAAAGTTAATCCTTAATGTTTTGTAAGCAAGGGGAGGCGGGTAAACACGCCTTCCCTTTTTTTATGTTTTAGATAACTAGAATGGTAGAGTAAATCATAACTTTTTAGTAAAGATGTATGTACTGATTTTTCAATTTTCAGACAATTCAAAGGAGTGAATACGCATGGAATGGATACAGCAGCTTGTGAATGGTATTTCACTTGGAAGTATCTACGCGTTAATAGCGTTAGGGTATACGATGGTATACGGGATTATTAAGCTGATTAACTTTGCTCATGGTGATGTCTTCATGATCGGGTCATTTATTGGCTTTTACGCAATTGCTAAATGGGAGCTTGGCTTCTTCCCGGCATTATTATTGGCCATGGCCATTTGTGCAATTTTTGGTGTTTTAATTGAACGTATTGCCTATAAACGTCTACGAAATGCAACACGTATCGCAGCGCTAATTACAGCGATTGGTGTGTCGTTGTTAATTGAGTATACAACGATTTTCTTCAGAGGTGCTCAACCGGCAGCCTATCCTGAAGTTTTTAAGAATAAATCATTTGATATTTTCGGGGTACAAATTAGCAGTACATCCATCTTAATTTTATCAGTCGCAATTGTACTGATGATTCTTTTACAATTCATCGTACATAAAACAAAAATTGGGAAAGCCATGCGTGC
>NZ_DAMDAY010000085.1:0-5801 GCF_032093475.1 Lysinibacillus sp.
AAGCTCCAAAGTAGCCATGCTATAGGCTGTGCTTTCATTTCTCCAGATAAATGAGTAAAGCCTTTCCGATAAAAAACGATGATGAGTAAGAAGGGTAGCATGAAAAAGTATCGAAGTGACGCACTCCATAGCCAGCTACCACCTTGCATTTCCATTGCATGATTTAAAATAAAGGTCACGGCAAAGAAAAGTGATGCTAAAATGCCTAATGCAATTTCTTTCATAAAATCACCTCAATTTTAGTTTTAGATTCTTTTATGTAATTAGAAAATTCAGTAATTAATGCTGAAAAAATTACGAAGAAAGGAAAAAACCTTTCTTCGTAACTATAACATTATCAATTATGTCCCATCGAGTCCAGATTTTTTTGAGTTTAATCAATCTGTGACATTTTAACAGGTGAGTGGGTGGATCACTAATACATACCTATTATTTTGCTTGTTGTTCAAATAGCTGAACAATTTCAATAATAACTTGTGTTGCCTTTTCCATTGTTTCAGCAGATACATATTCAAATTTCCCATGCATATTTTCGCCGCCAGCGAAAATATTTGGTGTTGGTAAGCCCATATAAGACAATTGTGAGCCATCTGTACCACCACGAATCGGCAAAGTATTAGGTGTAATATCTAATTTTTCCATTGCAGCACGTGCAATATCAACAATTTCTTTTACAGGCTCAATTTTTTCGCCCATATTATAGTATTGATCTTCAATTGTAATGCTTAAAGCATGTTCTCCAAATTGTGCTTGAATTTTAGCTGCAGCATCACGCATTAATTGTTTTTTCTCTTCGAATTTTTGGCGATCATGGTCACGCACGATATAGGAAAGCTCTGTATGTTCAAGAGCCCCTTTAAAGCCCATTAAATGAATGAAACCTTCATAACCTTCTGTCTTTTCAGGAACTGCTTCAGCCGGCATTTCATTTTGGAAGGCAATTGCCATTGTAATAGCATTGACCATTTTATTTTTTGCTGAACCAGGATGTACACTTGTTCCTTTTGTAACAACCTTTACACCTGCCGCATTGAAGCTCTCATATTGTAACTCACCAAGTGGTCCACCATCCATCGTATAGGCATAGTCTGCTCCAAAAGCAGCTACATCAAATTTATGTGGCCCACGACCAATTTCTTCATCTGGTGTGAAAGCTACACGAATTTTACCATGTTTAATAGTAGGATTTTTAATGAGGTACTCCATTGCTGTCATGATTTCAGCAATACCGGCTTTATCATCAGCCCCTAGCAATGTAGTACCATCTGTTGTAATAAGGGTCTGACCCACGTAATTTTTAAGCTCTGGGAAATCTGTAGGGGACATGACTAAATTTTCATTTAATTGAATGTCTCCGCCATCATAGTTATCTACACGCTGTGGATTTACATTGGTACCTGTATAGTCTGTAGCTGTATCAACATGTGCTAAAAATCCGATAGTAGGTACATTTTTATCTGTATTTGCCTCTAATGAAGCAAATAAATAGCCATTTTCATCTAATGTAATCTCTGTTAAACCAATCTCGGCTAGCTCATCTTTTAAAACATGTAGTAGGTCAAATTGCTTTTGTGTAGAAGGAGTAGTTTCGCTTGTGAAGTCTGATTGTGTATCAATTTTTGCATAGCGTATTAATCGTTCAATTACTTGTTCTTTCATAAGTATGGCCTCCTATTGTGTACGTTGATTTTTTTAGCGGGTGTCCAAAATTTGCTCAAAGAAGTTTGAGCCTTTGATGGATGTCACGGAATCGGGCTTTGTGCGATCACAAAGCCAGTTCCGGACGTAACTATGCCAAGTCATAATTGATATTATTGTACCACTTTACTTCGGATTTCGGAATATTGAAGGATACTTAATGCAATAAACACTTGGGCGCTATAATAAGTCAGCATAATTACTTCATGTGAAAAAGCTAGTGGTGTAACAAATTTATTAATAGCTAAATAGGAATCGGAAGCAATAAATAACAGAGCCCCAATTATTGCAAATTTAGAGCCTGTTCTTATAGCTGTCCAGCCCATCGTTAAAATCACCGAAATATAGGCAATCACGGCAATGCTAAGAATTGTTTCACCTGTTTTCAAGACGGAACCTGCAATCCATATGGCCATGCAGACACCGTAAAGTAGTAGCGTTATTTTAGCCCAGGTTGGTACTTTCTGTTCGTTTGTGGTAGAGAAAGCAAAAATATAAAAGACATGACCAATAAGAAAGCTAGTCAGCCCAATTAAAAACCACTGCAATGTATAGTCGCCAATCATACAAAAAATAAGCCCAATAATAATTAAAAGTTGGTATTTTTTAATATGTAATGGTTTTTGAACGGCAGCTAAAATAATGATTAACAACATTGGAATTACTTTAAATAGTAGTTTTAAACTTTCGGCAATATGGGAAAAAAGAAAAATATAATAAAGACCAAACAAGATTATGAAACCTATTAATATTTTTTTAAACAAATTTTTCAGCTCCTTTCCTTTTGAAATTCAATATTTATGGTAGAATTCCTTTCTGTACAACGTATGTATGAAACTTTTTTAGTATGTAACCGTAAATAAGTAGACAGAAAGTTGAAGAGAGGATGAACCAAATGACTAAGCTACTGATAGCTTCTGCAGTCATTGCATTAATCGCGAGTGTATTAGTAACACCGCTTATTACAAAGAAGCGAGAAGATGGTAAATCGAGAAAGGTGATCGGATATTTCTTTATTGGCATCTTTGTGCTAGGATTTTTAGCCACAGGTATCACACTATATGTAACAAAAATTGATGTAAATTGGCTTGTTTTTTGGCCAGCAATAATTTTATTATCGCTAGCAGGTGCTCTGCTTGCGAGTGGTATTGAACGGAAGATTAAAGGAATTTTATTTTTAGCAAGTTTAGGTGTAGCAGTTTATGTATTATCAGCACCTTTATGGAATGCTAATGATAAATTTAATTCTTCAGAAATGAAGGAAGAGGTTGAAATAAAACCTTTCGATGAGACACAAACACCTGCGAGTGTCCCACCAAAATTTGCTCGTAATAAAATGAAAAAGGCATTCGGTCAAGTGCCAAATACTAGTTACTATGAGTTAGGACGTTTACAAATTCAAAAGGTGAAGGGTGAATATGTTTATATCGCACCAGTCGAGTTTTCTGGGTTCTTTAAATGGATGAATGGTGATACAACACCAGGCTACTTTATAATGAGTGCTACAGATTCGGCGGATAACCCTAAGTTTGTAAAAGAAGAAATGAAGTATGTCCCTTCTGCTTATCTAAATGCTAATTTAGAACGTCATATTCGCCTACAACATCCATTCCTTATTTTTTATGGGGATGTTCAACTAGAAGTAGATGATGACGGAAAGCCTTATTACATTCGTTCCTATGGTGAATTTATTTCAGCACGAAATGGCTTTGATGTGAAAGGGATTGTCTTAGTAGATGCACTGACAGGGAAATCAGAGGTGCTTAAACTGGACCAAATACCTGAATTTATTGATGGTGCAGTATCTCCAGAGACAGTAAGCTTACAAAATAGTTATTTCGGTAATTATGTTCATGGTTTTTGGAACAGTATGTTTGGTAAAAAGGATGTAAAAATCCCTTCCGATGAAGGAACAGAATCGAATGTTAGCCCAATTTTCGATGAGAAGGGTGATATGTATTACTTCACAGATTTTACAAGTCCTAAAGAAGGCGTAGATTCCATGCTAGGGTATTCCTTAACAAATGCACGCACAGGAGAAGCCACATATTATACAGGGAATTTAGATTCAAGTTATATGGATTCACAAGGTAATTTACAAATTATTGAGAAGAAATTTATTGAGAAAAAATGGACTGGTGAAATGCCAGTGCTATATAACTTTTATGGGGAAGCAAGCTGGTTAACAGCGGTGCTGGATTCCAACGGCTTTTTACAAAACTATTTCATTGTGTCTGCTGCCAATCCTGAAATCTCCGTTTATGCTACTACTCCTAAGGAGGCACTAAAATTATATAAAACTGCATTAAGCCGTGGAGGAAATACAGTTGACGGTAGTTCAAATGCTGAGGAGAAGCAAGCTAGTGGGAAAGTATTACGTGTGTACAAGGAACGTTTAGGAGATTTTACGACAGTTTCTTTCTTATTAAACAATGGTGAAAATTATTTAGTCAGTGCTGAAACAGAACCTCTAGCCATTTATTTACAAGAAGGTGATGAGGTAATTATCACGTATGGTGATACAGGGGAACAGTTCTTACCAGTTCGATCCCTCATCATTAAAGGGTTACAATAAAAAAACAAAAGACGATCTTAGGATAACGAAGATCGTCTTTTGTTATGTCGATTGTTTTTGAATGGAGGTAAGCATTTTGCCTCTATGGTTCATAAAAAGTGTCCTTGCATGGTCATTTAAAGTAAAAATTTGTTGTACATAGTCTTGTAGCAATCTATCTTCATATTCAAAAGAATGATCATCTTCATTTTCTAAAATATAGGATAATAGAAGTGCATGTAAGACAGCCACCTCTAGATTTTGGGTATTTGTAATAAACTTCAAATTTAGAATAGAGGTGTGGGAAACAAATTGATTAACATAATCAATAGCATTTTTATACAGTGTCAAATTAACACGTGGCTCTAACCGCTTTCTTAGCTCGGTGCACGCATTATTTAATTCTTCTATTTTTAAAAATAAACCTCTTACACTTCTCTTATGCTGTTGTTCTAAGGTATGAGCAAGATGTTTATTGATATGAGACATTGTTAGTAAAACTCCTTTCTTCAATAGGGTTCATTTATTAATATGAATGGAATAGCTGGAAATGGGAAGAGTCTTTTCGTTTAATTTGAAGCAGTCTTTACTCTATATATCGAGACAAAATTACTAGATTTAATATAGAAAAGTGATGACATTATGAAAAAAATGGGGTTATTATCATACGATAGTAACCCCATTATGTTATTGAAAAAATCACTATTATAAAAAGAACGTTGGCAGGAGGGATTTTATTTCCGTTCCCCCAGCTTCAAACAATCATGCTGCATTTACTAGCAGTAGTAAACAAAATCAATAAGTCGTTATGATACTGAATATAAATATTAGGTCTCTTGGTAGTTCATAGTAAATTACACTGAGCGTAATCAGTTAATTACTTCCAATTAAATCCTTTTGTAGCTAAAAACTCTTTGATATGAGGACGACGTTGTTCGACTAAAAAATCAGCCATTTGTTTTGTCCAATTATCAATTTTTCTATTTGAGGATCGGTTATTATAATACATCTCCATTGTCTCATTATAAGCTGGTAAAAGCTCATCATACTTGTCTACATTGTATCCGTTTTCATGTAATACGGCAGACACAGGTAAGCGTGGTTTGACTTCATTGCGTCGTGCTGGTACGCCAATTGTTAGGCCGAATAAAGGAAAAACGTGATCAGGTAGATTAAATAATTCACTTATTTCGGAAGGATTGTTACGTACCCCTCCAATATAGCAAATTCCATACCCCATTGATTCTGCTGCGATCACAAAGTTCTGTGCAAACAACGATACATCAGCTACACCCACTAGAACATTTTCAGCAGAATCTGCAACTATGTCTACACCTTCTAGTTTTCCAGCCATTTGAAGACGCTTGAAGTCAACGCAAAAGACAAAAGCACCACCAGAAGTTTCATATTGACGAGGGTTACCAGAGAGTAATCCTAATTTCTCCTTTTTGTCTGCATCTGTTACCCATATTACACTATAGGCTTGGACAAAATGTGATGTGGCAGCCATTTGTGCTGTTGCAATTAAATCCTCGATGATTTCTCTTGA
>NZ_DAMDAY010000085.1:5811-20368 GCF_032093475.1 Lysinibacillus sp.
ATTGCCATCATAAATACGAACCGAGGAATGGTTGCGTAATAATTCTTTAACCATTTAAATATTCTCTCCTTTGTGTCTTATCTATATCATGAGCATAGCACGCTTTGTTGTCAAAATCGAATAAAGAGGGATTTGTAGTTATATTTAAATAGTTTGTAAATGTAAAACTTTATTTCTTTTTCTTAAATGCAGATGTGACTTTTGGCTCTGTGCCATTTACTAATCGTTTAATATTTTCAATGTGCAAAATAATCGCTATGCCAAATAGAAGGACAGCAATAACAGTAGGACCGATTCCAGGAATCCATAAATAAGTTGCTGTACAAAAAACGAGATAAAACTCAAGTACTCCAACAATTAAATAGTTTGTTGCGAAAGATAAAATGACAAATAGAATAAGTGCAAATAAACCTATTTTCCAATCAACAGCAAGTAAAATGCCAATAATGGAAGCAGTACCTTTTCCACCATTAAAGCCCATATAAAATGGGAAATTATGACCTAAAATAACCCCTGCAGCCATCATGTAAGTTAAAAGCCATATTTGTCCTTCGGTTAAATGTATAGCATCTGCTAAATAAATGTGTGCGCCGATAATGGCTACAACACCTTTACCAATATCGATGAGAGCTACTAAAACGCCATATTTCCAACCTAGGGAAAGTGTAGCATTGGATGCACCAGCATTACCATGGCCAGCTTTTTTTAAATCAACCCCAGATAAAAATTGTGCCACTTTAGAGCCGTGAATACAGCCAATTAAATATCCAACTAAGAGAAAAATAATCACGGCTTTTACCATAAAAATACTCCCTTCAAAATTTTTTCTAAAATAGTGTATGCGTTCATAGTACGTAAAAGAGCAGACAGAAGTTTCGGAAAAAATAAAATTTACATGTTGACAGAAAAAAACTCTATGTTTATACTGTGTAACAACGATGGAAATTGAATCTCATACTCTTATCAAGAGCGGCGGAGGGATAGGCCCTATGATGCCCGGCAACCAGTAAGTGATGAACTTACTAAGGTGCTAATTCCTACAGATTCTTACTTGGATCTGGCAGATAAGGGGAGGAAAACTTGCAACCGCAACCCTCTTCTTAGCTGAAGAGGGTTTTTGTTTTCTACAGAAAAATCCTCCTCATCTCCGGTGCCATCGTAAAAAAATAACCATTTGGAGGTACACAATGACAAATTTTAAACCAGAAACATTGTTGTTACATGGTGGTCAAGAACCAGACCCAGTGACAGGATCTCGAACTGTTCCCATCTATCGCTCAACGGCATTCGTTTTTAAAGACACTGCTCATGCGCAACGTCTTTTTGCCTTAGAAGAAGCAGGGAACATTTACACACGCATTACAAATCCAACTGTTGATGTTTTTGAAAAACGTGTGGCTTTATTGGAAGGTGGAACAGCAGCAGTAGCACTTTCATCTGGTGCAGCGGCTATCGCATTTTCCATTTTAAACCTAGCTGGAGCTGGTGATGAAATTGTAGCAGCTAGTTCTTTATATGGCGGTACTTATAATTTATTTGCTAACACACTACCAAACTACGGTATTAATACAATTTTTGTAGATGAAACAAACCCAGACAATTTTAAGGCTGCAATTACCGATAAAACAAAAGCTATTTTTGCTGAAGTTTATGGTAATCCAAGCTTAAAGGTTTTAGATATTGAAGCGGTAGCTAAAATTGCACATGAGAATGGCTTACCATTAATTATTGATAGTACGTTTGCTTCTCCGTATGGCTCAACACCTATTGAATATGGTGCAGATGTTGTTGTTCATTCAGCCACTAAATGGATAGGTGGTCATGGTACAACTTTAGGTGGAGTAGTGGTAGATGCTGGTAAGTTTGATTGGACTAGCGGACGTTTTCCTGGTTTTACTGAGCCAGATGCTTCTTACCATGGCTTACGCTACGGCATTGATACGGCTTCAGCAGCTTTTGCTACGAAGCTACGCGTACAGCTATTACGTGATTTTGGTCCAACATTGAGCGCAGACGCAGCCTTTAATTTGTTACAAGGTTTAGAAACGCTTCATTTGCGTATCCCTAAACACAATGAAAATGCATTGGCAGTGGCTGAATATTTACAGAACCACCCATCTGTGGAGTATGTAAATTATAATGGCTTAGAAGATTTCCCAACACATGATTTAGCGAAAAAATATTTAAGAAATGGCTTCGGTTCAGTGCTCACATTTGGCATTAAAGGTGGACGTGAAGCCGGACGAAAGCTTATTGATAGCGTGAAGTTATTTTCACATGTAGCAAATGTAGGAGATGCCAAGTCATTAATTATTCATCCTGCCTCAACTACACATCAACAGCTCTCAGCAGATGAATTAGTTCAAGCTGGAGTAACCGAATCGCTTATTCGCTTATCCATCGGTTTAGAGGCAGTAGAGGACATTATTGCAGATCTAGAACAAGCGATTACGCAGGCAACAGCAACTGAACAAACAGTAAAAGCTTAAGTAAAAACATAAGGGAGAATGTTGTAGCGTTTACGTATTTTCTCATTCGATTTGCCTCATTTGGTAATACTTCTAACGTTACTACATCAGTCGAGTAAAGTCTCTGTTGATTATCAGAACCTTTTGAAAAATAATACCAAGTATTTTTATATGTATTATTGACTTAGTTAAATCCTTGTTATATACTAGGGAATAAGTTAAGGGTACGAAATTCTTGTTATAAAGGTAATGTTTTCATAAGTGCTCCCCCACTTTTGAATAGATGTGGGAGAGTAGTTACTTAGCCAGTAACTGCTCTTCCCAAAAACTGATGATAAAGGAGTGTTTGAAATGGGTAATATCTATAGTGCACAAAACATTGCATCCTATCTAATTTATGAGCTAAATGAAGGGCATGTTTTTGTCAATAATTCATCCATCCAACACCTCCTTGCATCGGTTGAAAGAAAATGGCAGCAAGTCTTTGGTCATACAGCATTTCAAGAGCATGTTGTTGCTGAAGAGGAGAGCTATACGATAAAGGAAGTTTTCGAAGCATATAAACATTACGGTGTAAGCCATATTCCACTTCCTGCGACAGAGTTTTACTTAAAGTATGGTACTTTTCAATTAGTGGAACGAACATATGCAGTCCCAAATTTTAAAGAAGAAGAAATTAGTCTTGTTCAACAAGTTTTAACACAATATCGATATCAGTTGCTTTCAAAAGCAAGTTGAACCCCCTCATATATAAGCTCATTCTCTACTGCTACAGGGAATGAGTTTTTTCTTTAGAGGTCCTTAAAATAATAACAAGATTATAGGTGTCCAAGCATACATATATAATAGAAGAAAGACATTCATCTATTTAAATGTAAAGAGTCAATTTTTGTTCAAATCTTATGGATTAATCGAAAAAACGTATAATAAGGGGAATGAAACCGATTTCTTTTGCACGTCTAGAGAAAACAAATGTCCTTCCTAGAAAGATTTTTCTTGTGAAAAGTATGTATTTGCGATACAATTTTCTTTAAGTTAAATTTTGAATTGTTTGAATTTGTGTGTGTTGCTACACGTACTGAAATAGCAAAACTCATACGAAGAAGAGTTGACTAAAGCCTGCGGTGGGTGTCAAATGATCATGACACAACCCCATGGAGAAATTAGCTTTGATGAAACTGCGGAATGTAAGTTGGAGGGAATAACAAGAATGGCAACTATAAAGGCAGCGATTTTAGGATTTGGAACGGTAGGTCAGGGCATCTATCATATATTAAATGAAAAGCGAGAAGAGCTAAAAAATAAATTAGGTATTGAATTAGAAGTTGCGAAGATTTTAGTGACAGATGCTAGTCGTGAACGTGTGCCAGGAACAGCACATTTGATGACAACGAGCATAGATGATGTCTTAGCAGAACCAGGTATGCAGGTTGTGTTTGAAGCAATTGTAAATGAAGAGCCTGCATTCAGTTATTTAAAGCGAGCAGTTGAGCATAAATGCCATGTTATTACAGCCAACAAAGTGATGTTTGCTAAACGAGGTTTAGAGTTACAGGATCTTGCAAAGACAAATGGTGTTTTTGTAGGCTATGAGGCAACTACTGCTGGTGGCGTACCTGTTATTAAAACAATGAAAAATATTTTACTTGTTAATGACGTAAGTCGTATACAAGGAGTCTTAAATGGCACATGTAATTATATTTTAACAAAAATGCGTGCACAGGGCTGGTCTTTCGAAACAGCTTTAAAAGAGGCACAGAGCTTAGGGTATGCTGAGGCAGATCCATATAATGATGTTTCTGGTCAGGATGCCTTTAAAAAATTAATGATTTTAAGTGCTTTGGCTTTTGGAGAACAGCCAGATTGGGCTGATGTAGAGGTCATTGGAATAGATAGTATCTCGGCTGAACAAGTACGTGAAGCGTGTGAAAATGGTTTGCGTTACCGCCATGTAGCTGAAGTGGAGAAACTGGCTGACGGTAAAATTATCGCTAAAGTTGGTCCACAACTTGTTGATAAAGAACATCCACTCTATCCAGTCGATGATGTGTTCAACGCAGTGGCATTAGAGACTAACTACATTGGCACATTAACATTAGTAGGTCCTGGAGCAGGAATGTATCCTACCGCTAGTGTCATGGTAGAAGATTATGCCGAGATTATTGGGAAAAGAGCAGGATTTGTTGTAACGATTTAAATTAACTTATTTCATTTAGAAGCCCACCATTCAACAATGTTTAAATTGTATGAATGGTGGGGTTTTTTAATCCTCGTCTTTCACATCAATATCCTCTGGAATAGGGGTAGATCGCCAAATTTCGATTTCCTCTTTAATTCGTTCCAGTTGTTTAAAATAAGTACTAAATTGACCGCTATTTATTAGAATTTGTTGTCCATCGTAAACTGAACGGATGCGCCCCTCATATACTAGACGCATTACTTGATCCTCAGGCATGCCAAGGTCAATAGCTGTCTCTGCAATTGTTTTATACATATGATTCGCTCCTTTTACAGTATTTATTATAACGTCCATTCAATAGAAAGCATACTGTGCTATATGAAAGATAAAATAAAATGGTAATTGTTTGATTTTGGATAAATATGTATTATAAATATCATGAAGTAATGAAGCGAGGATGATTGATAAAATGTTAAATCCATTGTTTGTATTACTTGCAGCCATTTTGTGGGGCATGACAGGTACGGCTCAATCGTTTTTAGATCAAGGAATATCTCCGATTGCGGTGGCCACAATCCGTTCTGCCATTGGTGGCGGTCTATTATTAGCCATCGCTATTTTGTTACGAAAAATTGACCTCCGAAATTGGTCATGGAAATGGACGATTTTAGCTGCGGCTAGTATCGCCCTTTTCCAAGGACTTTTCTTCTCATCAATACGTCTAACAGGTGTTGCTATTGGAACAGTTGCAACAATTGGGAGTGCGCCAGTGTTTTCTGGTATTTTAGAATGGATCGTTTGGAAAACGCGGCCCACATTGATATGGGGTCTTGCTACACTTATGGCCATCATCGGATGTCTTTTATTATTTATGAGCAATGGGGATGAAATAGTTCATGCTGGTGGATTCGCCCTTGCGCTTTGTGCAGGCTTATCCTTTGCATTTTATACAAATATAAGTAAAAAATTAATGGCACAAGCAGATGCATTACCAGCAGTCGCTATGACATTTTCGGTTTGTACGTTGTTTTTACTGCCGTTTTCTTTAGAAAGTGGATTTGCTTGGCTAGTAAACATACACAATTTATGGACAATGCTGTTCATGGGAATCATGTGTACAAGCGTAGCGTATTTACTGTTTTTAAATGGTCTGCAGAAAATTAGTTCATCCACAGCCGTAACCCTTTCATTGGCAGAACCATTGACTGCGGCTATACTAGGTGTATTTTTGATTGGAGAACACTTAACTATAGTGTCCTGGCTTGGTGTAGCAATGCTATTAGGAGGTATTGTTGTTTTAACACTAGGTGGAAGAAAAAAACTAAAACCTTAAGAAAATCTTCATTTTTATAATAGCTGGTTTTTAAGATTTGAAAGGTAGACTTATATTTGAGAGCGAGGTGTATATCATGACGAAATTAACAGTTCTTGTTACAGATGACGATCAAGATATTCGTGATGGTATTGAAATCTATTTAAAAAATGAAGGCTATCATGTCATTAAAGCAGCAGATGGCTTAGATGCATTAAAAAAGCTAGAGAACAATGAAGTACATTTAATTATTTTAGATATTATGATGCCAAACATGGACGGAATAACGGCTACCTTTAAAATTAGAGAGGAGCGTAATATTCCAATTATTATGCTAAGTGCGAAGGCGGAGGATGGCGATAAAATCCATGGATTATCAGTTGGAGCTGATGATTATGTGACAAAGCCATTTCACCCATTAGAATTATTGGCACGGGTGAAATCGCAACTACGACGCTATGTTCAACTAGGGACGTATAGTGAAGGTGCTACAAAGGTAGAAATTGACGGACTTGTTCTTGATGAAGAGGCTAAAGAAGTCATATTAGAAGGAGAACCAGTTCGCCTTACCCCGATAGAATATAAAATTACAGAACTATTAATGAAAAATGCAGGGCGTGTTTTTTCGATTCGAGAAATTTATGAACGGGTTTGGAATGAGGAAGCGTACAATGCTGAAAATATTGTAGCTGTTCATATCCGGAAGATCCGAGAAAAAATCGAAGCAGATCCGAAAAATCCGCGCTATTTAAAGGTGGTATGGGGCGTTGGCTATAAAATGGAAAAATAAAATAGAGAAGTATATGACTATTGCAGGATTTATTGCAGGAGTTATTGGGCTTATTTATTTTGGGATTTATGCCTATCAAATCGTCGATTCTCGCTCCTCAGAGGTTTTACAATTGTTAGAAAGAATTTTTTAGAGGAGTGTAAAGAGGGATGATAAAAAAATGGAGATCTCTTTTCGTTTTAATGTGTTTAATCTGGACGATTTTCGGTATTTTTACATTTTGGCATGTAGGTTATCAGTATATTGGTAAATCATATTTCGATTCAGAAAATTTCCAGCATGAAATAGATAATTTCACTGCAGAATTAGGACCTTTAGTAATAAATGTACCGAAGGCAGAGGATTTAAAAAATAAAATAGAAATTACCCAAACTGAAATAGAGGATCATCGTAATTACTACGGCACATTGGGACAGCAAATCGATAATATTAAAGCACAATACGAACAGCGTATTCAGGAAGCTATAGATGCCAATGCAACTGAATTAAAGACTAAGCTAGAGACTGAACGCGATAATAAAATTAAAGATATTACAGCAAATTTTGAAGATGATGAGCATGTACGAAAGAAGATTCTTGCTGAAAAAGAAGTGCTCATTGATAAATATATTAAAGACGTACAAAGTGAAGCCAAAAACTTTGAAAAAAACTTTGACTATTGGTCTTATGAGTTGAAGAATACGGAAACAGGTAAAACATATCGTGCTGGTGATGTTACTGAAAGTAGTGCCTATAAAATAAAATATACGGAGCGAAATCCATTATATGCAGGTAACATAAGTAATAATTTCAGGGATACTTTTTACCGTACAGAAACATATGTAAATGTAGATGACCTTTATGAAACAACTGAATATACGGGTGTCTTAACGATTTCAAAAAAAGCAGTGCAAACATTAGGCGTTATGCAGGATTATAGTCGTTTTCATCGAAATCAATATACCTTCTTCCTAGTATGGCTCACTAGTATAGTAACAGCATTCTTTGTTTGGAGAGGACGTAAGGGTTTACTACAAACTGTCAAGGATATGAAGGAAAAAGAGATTTTAACTAAAGTTAAATTCGACTTTCAAGTTGTTTTAGTATTGATCACAGGATTTATATATCTTATTGCGTCTCAAGTTGTTTTTGAATCTATTGAATACACTTACGAATACAATTATCAACATAATTATGTGCGCTATATACTAGATCTTGCCTTTAAATTAGGTGTGTTATTTGTAATTGGCAGTGCCTTCTTTGTGCAGTTAATATGGTTGTATACAAGAGTAGATACTTTGAAAAAGCTAGAGGAAAATGTAAAATCGAGCTATTTATGGTCACTTGGGGATTCGATGACTGATTTATTTATCAACCGTTCGATTGCATTGCATTCAATTGTGATGCTCGCTGCAGCCTTCTTTGGTGGAGGTAGTCTTGTCGCTTCAATGTTAAGAGGAGGAGCTTTTCAAGTTCTTGTCCTTGGATTGTGTACGTTCGTAGGAGTTCCAGCATTAATCGTTTTTCTATCAAGAATGGGTTACCTAAATCGCATTATGAAGGATACGAAGGATATGGCTGAAGGACGGTTAAACCGTGATGTAAAGGTAAAAGGCAAATCACCGCTTGCTGGTCATGCGGAGAATCTTAACCATTTACGGGAAGGTGTTCGTACGTCAATGCACCAGCAGGCTAAAAGTGAACGGTTAAAAACAGAGCTAATTACCAATGTGAGTCATGATTTACGGACTCCTCTAACCTCTATTATTACGTATACGGATTTACTGAAAAACCCTACGATTACAGATGAAGAACGTCAGCAATATATTCATATTCTTGATAAAAAATCTGAACGTTTAAAAGTGTTGATTGAAGATCTCTTTGAAGTATCAAAAATGGCAAGCGGGAATATCGAGCTTCAACGAAGTCGTGTAGATTTGACACAGCTTATTCAGCAAGCGGTGGGAGAACATAAGGAAGATTTATCACAGTCACGTTTAGATTTACGAATAACGATGCCTCATGACCCTATTTATGCCTATGTGGATGGTCAAAAATGGTGGAGGCTTATTGATAATTTAATTGTTAATGTCTTGAAGTATGCGTTAGAAGGGACACGTGTATATGTAACGTTAAAACGTACGGCAGATGGTGACGCCGAATTCACAGTGAAAAATGTAGCGAAGTATGAAATTAGCGAAGATGCTGATGAATTATTTGAACGCTTTAAACGGGCAGATGCTTCACGACATACAGAAGGCTCTGGACTTGGATTAGCTATAGCACAGTCCATTGTTGATTTACACGGAGCTAGAATGACTATTGATGTCGATGGTGATTTATTTAAAGTAACAGTTCGTATTTCGGCAGTATAATGGGAAGATGGTGGCAGAGGTTTGCCACCATCTTCTTTATATTATAAGCCTAAATTTTTAGCGATAATAACTTTCATGACTTCATTTGTTCCAGCATAGATGGACATAACAGGAATATCTCTATACCTACGGGCAATTTTGTATTCCTCCATATATCCATAGCCGCCATGCAATTGCATACATTGTGTGGCAAGATTACGTGCATTTTCTGTTATCCAGTATTTTGCCATTGATACTTTAGTAACGACATCTTTACCTGCTATATGGTCTTCAATCAAAGATTCTAAAAACGCTTTGCCAAGCTCAATTTTAGTTGCCATTTCAGCTAGTTTAAATTGAGTATTTTGGAAGTCTCCAATTGTCTTACCAAAGGCTTGGCGCGATTTTACATAGTCAAGCGTTATGGCAAGCATATCCTCTGCGGCTGTTTGAGCAGCAATCGCTACCGCTAAACGCTCTTGTTGCAGTTTTTCCATCATATAGTGAAAACCTTTGCCTTCTTCTCCTAGTAGGTTTTTTACAGGCACTCGGCAATCTTCAAAATAGAGCTCTGCTGTATCTTGGGCATGCATGCCAACTTTTTCGAGTTGTCTTCCTTTTGTAAAGCCAGGAGTACCTTCTTCAATGACAAGTAGACTAATTCCACGATGCTTTTTCTCTGCCTGTGGATTTGTCTTCACTGCAACAACGACTAAGTTTGTATGAATTCCATTGGTAATGAAGGTTTTTTGACCATTCACTATGTAATGGTCACCATCGCGAATAGCTGTAGTTTGGATATTGGCTAGATCTGAACCTGTACCAGGCTCGGTCATCGCAATAGCTGTTATAGAGTCGCCTGTCACACATTTAGGTAACCAGCGAGACTTTTGGTCATGTGTACCATAGGCCTCGATATATGGTACAACAATATCATTATGCAGGCCCACTCCGATCAGGCTGGAGCCTATCCGTTCAAGCTCTTCTTGAATGATAACACCAAAGCTGAAATCCAGCCCCAGCCCTCCATATTGCTCTTCAACCTGTGGACAAAGATAGCCCATATCACCGAGCTTACGCCAAAATGAAAGAGGAATAAGATGATCCTTTTCCCATTGAGCATAATGTGGCTCTGCTTCTTCAGCTAAAAACTTACGAAAGGTTTTACGAAATAACTCATGCTCTGTTGTTTCAAATTTATAACGTGTCATTTGATATAGCACCCCTTTTTGATTCGTAAATGTGTAAATATTCTGTCTTATTGATCATGTTACTGGAAGATTTGTGAAAATAAAAGTAGCTTTTAGTGAGGAAGTGACGAAAATGTCATCTATATACAGTGAAATGTCATGTAATACGATAGAATTCAAATAAACGAAAAGATAAACTTATATTTGTAAGCAATTTAAGGTGGCTAGTTTCTATTTTCACTAGAAGATTATTCAAATGCTTCATGTAATAGGATTGTTAAGTAAAATGATATAATCGACTAAATATAGAGAAAGTAGAGGACGAAGTTATGCCAAAAGTAATCGGCGGTTTACTTTTAATTAGTGTTTATAGTGCGTTGACTTTCTATTTAGGGTGGGGAGTGAAGCAGTGGCTTGTAGCTATGGGGTGGTTCCGTTATCCAGTCCTATTTTGGTTACTATTATATATTGTGGCATTTAGTATTATAATCGGAAGGCTACATGAGTCTTTACGCTTCTTTTCGGTGATCAGCAATTATTGGATGTTTATCTTTGAGTATGGATTATTACTATGTTTAGTTGCACAATTGATTATTTGGTTAACACCCTTTAAAAATGTACAAATAATTGGTAGTATAGCAGTTGCTGTGCTATTAGTATTAGGTATCATTGGCTCTTATTTAGCCTATTCTCCAGTTGTTCGTCATTTAGAGATCGCGGTTGCAAAAAAAGACAGTGAGCTTCATTCAATGAGAGCTGTTGTGGCATCCGATTTTCATTTAGGGGTTTTATCGCATAAAAGGCATTTGCAACGCTTTGTTAGCTTAGCTAATGAAGCACAGCCAGATATTGTGTTGTTAGCTGGTGATATTGTGGATGATGATCCAAAATGGTTTGTACAAGAGGGAATGGCGGATGTCATGAAACAATTAAGGGCTACATATGGAACGTATGGTATACTAGGTAACCATGAGTATTATGGCAAAAAAATCCCTGAATTTATAAGAGAAATGGAAAATGCCAATGTAAAAATACTGCTAGATGAAACAATTCGTATAGAAAATGCGTTTATATTAACAGGGCAAGAAGACAGGACGAACAAAGAAAGAAAACCACTTGAAGATTTAAAGTCTACTGATAATTTACCTTGGCTTGTAATGAACCATACACCTGACGACTTGTTGACACCTTCGAAAATGGGTGTTGATTTACATATGTCAGGTCATACGCATAAGGGTCAGCTATGGCCGAATCAGTTTATAACAGCAAGAGTATTTGAACTGGATTATGGTTATAAGCTGAAGGAGCACATGCATACACTTGTTTCATCAGGATATGGCTTCTGGGGACCACCTATGCGAATTGGTAGTAGATCAGAACTGTGGGTAGTAGATATAAAATTTCAATAATAAGTTGAAATTTTGAATTGGACTACTTAGGCGAATTGGCAGTAGTATAGAAAAACGGAGTATTTTATAATAAGTGGGTATTTTATTAAAAAAGGTAAGGTGACATGGTGGAAATTATAGAGTTATTAAAAGCATTGATATTAGGCTTTGTTGAAGGTATGACAGAATTTGCACCAGTATCTTCTACAGGTCATATGATTATCGTAGATGATATGTGGTTAAAGACAGAAGAGTTTTTAGGAAAATATCCTGCGAATACATTTAAAATTGTAGTTCAACTTGGTTCTATATTAGCAGTTATCGTTGTTATGTGGAAACGTATGTTGAGCCTCATTGGCTTATACAATATAGATGGACAATCTAAATCTATGAATGGCCGTTTTAACTTATTGCATGTCATTGTTGGGATGCTACCTGCGGTTGTCTTAGGTTTTGCATTCAAGGATTTTATTGATGACCATCTTTTTAAAGTAGAGCATGTTATTTATGCATTGGTAGCTGGGGCAATTCTAATGATTGCGGCAGATAAATTGGCACCGAGAAAGCCAAAAGTAGATTCTCTAGATAAGATTTCATATGGATTGGCATTTAAAGTAGGGCTAGTACAATGTCTATCTTTATGGCCAGGTTTTTCCCGTTCAGGCGCAACAATTTCAGGTGGGGTACTATTCGGTATGAGTCACCGTGTTGCAGCTGATTTTACATTTATTATGGCAGTACCGATTATGGCAGGTGCTAGTCTAGTATCTGTTTTGAAAAACTGGGATACTTTATCAATGGACTATTTTGGATTCTATGCTGTCGGATTTATTAGTTCATTTGTCTTTGCATTACTATCGATCAAGTTCTTCTTAGCACTTATTTCAAAAGTGAAATTAATGCCTTTTGCGATTTATCGTTTAGTTTTAGCTGCTGTTCTTTGCGTAATCATTTTCATGTAAAGTTAAAAGTCACTCTTCTGTACAAGAAGGAGTGGCTTTTTTGCATGCCTTTTCTGAATACATCTTTTTGAAATGAATATCATTGGGTTCAAAGTACTTTTTGTGGTGTAATATGATAACTGTATCTTCTGAAGAATTAGAAAGGGTAACCAATCGCTTAA
This sequence comes from Lysinibacillus sp., assembly GCF_032093475.1. Taxonomy (NCBI): domain Bacteria; kingdom Bacillati; phylum Bacillota; class Bacilli; order Caryophanales; family Bacillaceae; genus Lysinibacillus; species Lysinibacillus sp. The sequence goes on from NZ_DAMDAY010000085.1 coordinate 18,595, forward strand.
ATTCAACAATCAGAGAGTTATAAAAATTAGCTATGCATACAATATATGCATAGCTTTTTAATACAAAGGTTTAGGATAGAATGATTTATTTCAAGGATAAACTAAATAAATAGGCTGATGCGGTAGCACGCCATTAGTTATAGATAACCTGTAACTAGAAACCTCTAGAAAATGATTGTTTTAAGTGTTACGCTAAAGGCGAATTAGGGAAATGAGTAGAGGGGTGTTTGGAACATGAAAAAGAAATTATTTATAACACGGAAGTTTCCTACACATATTGTTGAGCCGTTACAGGAGTATTATGAAATCTCACAGTGGGAAGAAGAGGAGATTGTGATTCCACGTGACAAACTGCTAGCAGCTGTAACTGATTGTGAAGTGCTGTGGGTAACGATAGCAGATCAAGTAGATGAAGAGTTACTTTCTTACGCTCCAAATTTAAAACTAGTGACGAATTTGGCAGTTGGTTATAATAATATCGATGTTAAAGCTTTACGGAAAAAAGGAATTATGGCAACCAATACACCTGGTGTCTTAACCAATACGACTGCGGATTTAGTATTTGGTTTACTACTAGCTACTGCGAGAAGAATTCCGGAAAGTGAGAGGTATTTACGGGAAGGTAAATGGAAAAGCTGGTACCCCATGCAATTGGTTGGTAAGGATGTATCTGGAGCGACAATAGGAATTATCGGTATGGGCCGCATTGGACAAGCTGTTGCAAGACGTGCAAAAGGTTTTGAAATGAAGGTTCTATATAATAATCGTAGACGTCGTCACGAAGCGGAAGAAATGTACGGTTTTCAATATGTTTCATTGGAGGATCTTTTAAAGCAATCTGATTTTGTAGTGATCATGACACCTTATAATAGTGATACGGAAGGCCTTATTGGAGCACAAGAATTAGCTTTGATGAAGGATGATGCTGTATTAATAAACGCTTCCCGTGGTGGAATTATAGATGAGGCTGCACTATATGATGTTTTGAAAAATGGAAAGCTCTGGGCAGCAGGGCTTGATGTGTTTGAACAAGAGCCAATTGCGATGGATCATCCATTATTAACACTTCCGAATGTCGTTGCGCTACCACATATCGGTAGCGCGTCTTTAGAAACGAGAACAGCTATGTTAATGTTAAATGTGAAAGCCTTAATGGCATATGGGCAGGGCAAGGCAATTTCGAATCGAATCGATTAAAAATTGGAGCATATCACTGTGATATGCTCCATCTTTATTATCTATTAAATAAATCGAATATACCGCCGATACCGCCTTCGCCCTTAGACTGGCCGCCTCCGCCTTGTGAAATTGGCGCTGCTGCAAAGACACGACTTGCTAGACGGCTAAATGGTAATGATTGTACCCACACTGTTCCCGGGCCGCGTAATGTAGCAAAGAAGATTCCTTCGCCACCAAATAATGCTGTTTTTACGCCTCCAACCATTTCAATATCGTAATCTACATTAGATGTCATTGCCACTAAACATCCTGTATCCACACGTAAAACTTCTCCTGGTTGTAACGTTTTTTCGTGAATTGCTCCACCTGCATGAACGAATGCCATGCCGTCACCCTCAAGCTTTTGCATAATGAAGCCTTCCCCACCGAAGAAGCCTACACCGATTTTTTTCTGAAATTCAACGCCAACAGATACACCTTTAGCTGCAGCTAGAAATGCATCCTTTTGACAAATGATCTTACCATTTAGTTGGCTTAAATCCATTGGTATAATTTTACCAGGGTATGGGGAAGCAAAATAAACATGTTTCTTACC